>DATGIR010000226.1:0-12009 GCA_035295605.1 Fimbriimonadaceae bacterium
TTCGCGTTCGGAGCGCCGAACTGGTCGAGCCAAACCTTCTTGCCGCGCTCGAAAACGACCCGCGATCGGTCGAAGCGCTGACCCTGCTCGGCGAGTTCTACCGCAGCATGGCGCGGTTCCCGGAAGCGAAGGAGCGGTTCGAGACCGCCCTCGCCGTCGACCCGAACGCCGCCGGCGCCCTCAACGGCCTCGGTAACTGCCTCCTGGAGGATTGGCAGAACGCGGCTGCACGGGCCGCATTTGAAAAGGCCCTCGCCATCGAAGATGACGCTGCCGCCCACAACGGCCTTGGGATAGCCCTGCAGCGAATGGGCCGCACCGAGGAGGCCGCCCTCGAGTTTGCCCGAGCCCTCGAGCTCGATCCAGAGCTTCCCTCCGCCTACGTCGGAGCCGCCCAAACCGCGTCCGACGCTGCGGCGGGCGAACTGATCTTCCAGAAAGCGCTAACCCGCTTCGCCGACTCCGTGGCCAACCTGTCCGATCTCGGCCTCCTCCTCTGGCAGCGCCACAGCCCCGATCTTGCGAAGCGCGCTCTGCGCAAGGCGCTCGAGGTCGACCCCGCCTCGCACCATCCGGCCCGCGTGCTGGGCAGCATCCTTATCGATACCGGCGAGTTCAAGGAGGCGCGTGAAATCATCCGGTCTGGCCTCGCCGCGAATCCGGGCAGCGTCGACCTCTATGAGCAGCTCGCCTACGCCGCCAAGTTCCTGGAGGATGACCGGCCCTACCTCGAACCGATGACGAGCCTACTCCGCAGCCGGAACGTATTTCCGATCGACCGCTGGCGCCTAAACTTCGCGCTTGGCAAGGCTTACGACGAACTCGGCGACTATGGCCGCGCGATGCAATTCTTCGATGAAGGAAACGGCGTCGGCAAGTACCAGCTTTGGCCCAACGCGTTCAGCCGGCAAAAGCTCTCTTGGCGGGTGGACGCCGCCATACGCACCTACACTCCGGAGCTCTTCGAACGGATGCGCCTGGCTGCCAATCCGGCCGAGGAGCCGGTCCTCATCGTCGGCATGCTCCGCTCCGGCTCGACCCTCGTGGAGCAGATCCTCTCCAGCCATCCGATGATCGGCGCCGCCGGCGAGGTCGGTTTCCTCTCCGACCAAGCCGGCGACGATCTCTCGCTGCTCGACGACGAGAACGCCGACGCCTTGAGAACTACCTTTGAGCGGTATCTGGAACGGCTTCGCTCCGAGGCGCCCGGCGCTCTCCGCATTACCGATAAGATGCTTCAGAACTACGCCCGGGCGGGGCTGGTGCATGCTGCGTTACCTAATGCGCGCATCATCCACACGCGCCGCAACCCGCTCGACAACTGCCTGTCAATGTACATGGCACGCGTGGAAGCCGACTACGCCCACGCGTACGCCGACATCGCCTTCTACTACCGGGAGTATCAGCGGCTAATGGCACACTGGCGGGCGGTCATCCCTCCAGAGCGACTATTCGAACTCGATTACGAGGAACTCGTCGCCAACCGGGAACCGGTTGTTCGCGCGATGCTCGAGTTCCTGGGCCTGCCGTGGGACGATGCCGTCATGCACCACGAGGCGAACACCCGCAAGGTCGACACGCTCTCGGTGTGGCAGGTCCGGCAACCCATTTACAAGAGCTCGGTCGAGCGCTGGCGTCGCTACGAACCGTGGATCGGCGAACTGATTCGCGAGTTTCCCGAAGACGCCGGCTAGTGGCCGGACAGGTGGGGTAGCGCGATCGCCCGCGCTCCGAGAGGCGGGGTGAACTTGTACATGTTCGGGTCCGTCGCGGTAAGCGACTGGATGGGCATCCGCCAATTTGTAGATCGGGCGATGCCGCGCACGGTCGTGCTATCGGTGTAGTCGACCTCCTTCAGGGCGCCGGTCTGCAGGTTGTTGAACGTGATCGTCCGGCGCGGCGGTGTGCCGATGCTGTAGGTCACGCTGTTGTACTGGTCGATCGATGCGGCGACGCCCGGCATCCAGGACTGGTACATGACGCCGCTGATCTCGTAGGTCTGCTTGAGAAACTGGATCACGAACGACATATAGCCGTCGCTGAGCGAGGTCAGGTCGCGGAATAGGGTCCCCGTGTAATCCGGCGGCTGAGGGCCCGAATAGGTGCCGTAGTCGGTGGCCGCGTAGGTGTTGTTCACGTAATCGTAGCGCCACAGGGTCACGCCGTCGCCGATCAGGCTCATCATCGGCTGGGCCGCGGATCCGCTGCCGTTGTACTCGGTGATGTTGATTTCGGTGATGACGCGCGTGTTGCCGTTAACGATCTGCACGGTGTTCTGCATGTACGCCCGATACTCGAAGCCGGTGGCCTTGCCCGCCATCGTATCCGCGCCAAAGAGGTCCAGGAAGATCGCCGGGAAGGTAGCGAGCGTCGCCAACTCGGGTCGGATGACGGCTTCGTCGGGCGGGATACCCTGGCTGAATGCGGACGCGGAGAGCAGAGCCAGCAACGGAACAAAAACGCGGCGCATGGATGTCTGACTATCGATTGGGCCCGCGGGTTCGCCCCGGGGCGGCGCGTCCGCCATAATACCTATCGACAACTCGATCCCTTTGTAGGGGAGGTTCACATCATGGCTGCACAACGCTACGAAGACTCATACCTGTATCGCCTTCGCCACTCGGCCGCGCACTTGATGGCCCAAGCTCTGACCGAGCTCTACCCGGGCATCAAGCTCGCCATCGGCCCCCCGATCGAAAACGGCTTCTATTACGACGTCGATTCGCCCGCTCCGATCCGCGAGGAAGACCTCCCGAAGATCGAGGCGCGGATGAAGGTGCTCTCCAAGCTCGACCAGCGAATCGTGCGCTCCGTCGCCAAAGACCGCGAGGAAGCCCGGCAGCGGATTCTGAGCGAGACCATCGAGGGACAGCCGTCGGAGACCGCCGAGTACAAGCTGCTGCTGCTCGAAGCAGTGCCGGAAGGGGAAGAGGTGAGCTTCTACGAGCAGGAGCGCACCGACCGGGAAGGGACGCGCCATCGCTTCGTCGACCTGTGCCGGGGCCCGCACGTGGACACGACGAAGGAGATCAAGTTCTTCAAACTGATGTCGATAGCCGGCGCCTACTGGCGCGGCGACGTGAAGAACAAGCAGCTCACGCGAATTTACGGCACGGCTTTCGAGTCGGTCGAAGAGTTGGAACTCTACCTCCACAATCTGGAGGAGGCGCGCAAGCGCGACCACCGGATTCTCGGCAAGGAGCTCGGGCTGTTCATGTTCTCGCCGCGCGTCGGCCCCGGATTGCCCTTGTGGCTGCCCAAGGGTGCGATGCTGCGGGACACGATGGTGGACTTTCTGCGCAGGGAGCAGCTTCGCCGCGGCTACCAGCCCGTCATCACTCCGCTGATCGGCAACATCCGGCTGTATGAGAAGTCGGGCCACATCATCACCTACAAGGACAAGATGTTTCCGTTCATGGAGGACGAGGAGAAGGAGACCTACATCCTCAAGCCCATGAACTGCCCGTTCCACATCGAGATCTATGCCTCGCAGATGCGGAGCTATCGCGACTTGCCGATCCGGTATGCCGAGTTTGGCACCGTTCACCGCTACGAGCAGAGCGGCGAGGTGGCCGGTATTCTCCGGGCGCGCGGCTTTACCCAGGACGACGCTCACCTGTTCGTTCGGCCGGACCAGCTCATCGATGAGTTCATCGGGGTCGTCGACCTCATGAAGACGGTGCTGGACAAGCTCGGGCTGACCTCATTCAGGGCGCGGCTGGGTACGAAGGACGAGGGCTCCAAGTATGTGGGCCACGACGACAACTGGAAGGCGGCGACCCACGCGATTGAGCACGCGTGCCAGCAAATTGGGATGGAGTACGAGATTTCGCCCGGGGATGCCGCGTTTTATGGGCCGAAGCTGGACCTGATCATCAAAGACGCCCTTGGGCGCGATTGGCAAATGGGAACCGTGCAGGTGGATTACAACCTGCCAGAGCGGTTCGAGCTGGAATATATCGGCGAAGACAGCAAGCCCCACCGGCCAATCATGATCCATCGGGCGCCGTTCGGTAGCTTGGAGCGCATGATAGGGCTCTTGACCGAGCAGTACGCGGGCGCGTTCCCATTTTGGCTAGCGCCGGTGCAGGTGGCGATCCTCCCGATCGCCGACCGGCACGTGGAGGAGGCTTCGAAGCTGTCGGTCGAGTTGCGAGACGAGCACGGCCTGCGCGTGGAGGTCGACGAGCGGCGCGAAACGCTGGGCAAGAAGATTCGCGACAGCCAACTTCAAAAGGTGCCGTACATGCTGATCCTGGGCGACAAGGATCTGGAGAACGGAACCGTCGGAGTCCGAAGCCGGGAGGACGGCGACCTCGGCGCGAAGCCGCGCAACGAGCTGGCCGGGTTGTTGACTTGACGGGCCGGGGCGCGGGGCGCCCCGACCCGTTGATCGGCTACTGAGACTTGACGGCGGTTTTCCCGGTCGGGTCGCCTTTCGTCACGGGGGCGTTGGGATCGACCTTGCGGGGCGCGTCAGGGTTGGGCGAGGTCGACTCCTTGTCGACGCAGCCGGTGAGGAGTATTCCGGAAAGAAGCACGGAAACGAGTCCGACGAGAATGATGGCAGTCTTCATGAGACCCTCCTGTAAGGTGGGTCGGCGCAAATAAAACGGCAACCCACATTGCAATCAACATGCAATGGGGGTTGCCTGATTCCCGGAAAGGCTACGAGGAGGCGGCGCCGCCTGCCGAAACCTTCGGGTTCGCGTTGTTCAGAAGGAGCATCGGCGCCTTCTTGCCGTCCACGACCAGAACCGTGTAGGCGCCTCGCTTGAGAACCTCGACGTCCGTCTCCGGGCCGCTGCCGACCTTGGCCTTGTACGTGCCGGGGTTTACGTCGGTCGAACCGTCACCCTTGAGCTCGATCTTGTCGCCCGCCGTACCCGTCAGCGTCACGGACTGGGTCGAATCGAGTGCCCGGAAGCTGACGACGGCCACTCCTGCTTTCGCCGTCCGGTCTTCCCCGGTCAGCGTCGTGATGTTGCCGTCTTTGACGACGTAGGTCTTGATGTCGCCAGGGGCCGGCTTGGCCGGCAACGGGAGTTCCTTGCCCTGGTCGTCCTTCAGCGAAAGGTCCTTCCCCTTGGTGCTGATGTAGTTGAACGGGCTGTGCCCGTCCGGTTGAACTGTGCCGCCGAGCGCCCGCCCCTCTTGGCTGAGCGTGCATGGTTTAGCGCTCAGATTAACGATCCGCACCCACGCGATCGTCGACGGGTGCGGAATATGCCCGGGCGGAGACGAGCAGCCGCAGCACACCGCGGCGACGGCGACGGGAAGTAGAAATGAAAGTCGCATGAGATACCCGAACAGTCTAGCCCGCCGACTTGGGCGGGCTAGACGAAGTGTCGTGAGTTTGCCGAGAAGCGAAACTCTTACTTAGCGGTCTGTGCCTGGTTGCCGCCCGGGTCGCCCTTGCTTCCCTTCTGGTTGGGGTCGACCGGCTTGTTGTTGGGCGGAGGAGTTGGTCCGCTGTCGTCTTTGGCGCAGCCGGTGACAACCACTCCGGAAAGAATGAACGAGACGAGACCGAATAGAACGATTGCTTTTTTCATATGCCCCTACTAAGAAGTGGGCTGCAGCGCGAACGCTGCAACCCACTAATTTTACCTATGTAACCCTAGGCTTGGCGATTCTTAGTAGCCGAGCGGATCGACATAGTCCGGTCGGAACAGCCACGGGAAGCAGCCATCCCACCACAGCCAACCGTTCGGGGTGTGGTTCGGAGTGTAGTTCGTCCACGGATCGACCAGGTAGTTCGAGAACGGAGGCACGTTGCCGGCTCCGGTCGTGGTCGGAGTACCGAGCTTGCGGAACTTGGCGTGGCCATCGGCATACGCCCAGTTCTGGCCGTTCGGGAAGCCCCAGTAGGTCGTCAGCGGGCCATAGAGGTTGCCGCTGGCGCCGTTGCCCGATCCGCCGCACGGCTGATAGGAGCACGGAAGCTTGGCCGTCGGGCAGAAGAGCTCGGGATCGCCCATAGCCCAACCGTTGTTGGCGGCGTTACCCCAGCCAGCCCACCAAACCACGATCTGGGCCGGAGCCTGGATGGCGGTCGAGTTGTAGGACTGAAGGAGGCCGTTGAACGTGTAGGTGTACTTGAGTTCGGCATCCGGACCGTTGTTCGGATACTGACCCGCGGCAAACGGGTTGACGTCGACCGCGCCCACCGGGGAGAGCAGAAGACCGTAGTTCTTCATGTAGGGCTGAACCGTGTTGTGGATCAGGCCATAGGAACCCTGGGTTCGCTGGTCGTTGACCAGAGTGAAGGTCGGCGGGACGAGCAGGCGGAAGCCGTACATCCAGTGACCATCAGAAGTTCGCTGACCGGCCTCGAGCGGATACATATCGTCCGCGTCGTTCAGATAAATCTGACTGGCCATGTTAGCTTGCTTGTTGTTGGAAAGGTCGGCCGCCTTCTTAGCCTGCGCCTTCGCCTGGGCAAAGACCGGGAACAGAATAGCAGCAAGAATCGCGATAATTGCGATAACAACGAGTAGCTCAATAAGAGTAAAGGCTCGCTTCACAGAGACCTCCGATAAGGAATGGAATTTCAGTGTGCACGATTCGTGCCAATGAACGCACCCAAAAAATTGCGACATCTATAGCAATTCTCAGAAAATCGAAAACTTTTCGAGGTTGCCCGAGACATCCTTGGCTGCTCAAGTCGCCGACCTCCGCACCCGCGCTCTCGGGCTGCTCATTTCCCCCATCGCCGCTTCGACCCCTTCCCGGCCGAAGCCGCTGAACTTTTCACCGCCGTACGGGTAGTTATCGAACCTGATCGCCGGGTGGTCGTTCGCTATCACGGCGCCTGTCATGATCGCGCGATAGCACTGCTCTTCGATCGCCAGATCTCGGGTGAAGACGCTCGCCTGCAATCCGTACCGCGAGCCGTTGACCCTTTCGATCGCCTCATCCACCGTTCTGAACCGATCGACCGTGAGAACCGGACCGAATATCTCCTTCGTCGCAACCCGCGTCGAGTCCGGGACGTCGACGAGGACACAAGGCGGGACGATGTTGCCGCGTCGCTCCCCGTCCGCGAGCCGTTGGGCGCCTCCGGCGGCCGCCTCCTGGATCCAACTCTCGACCCGGTCGGCCGCCGTGGACGAGATGAGGGGTCCGCACAAGGTCTCACGAAGCTTAGGGTCGCCGGTCGGGCATGCCTTGGCAGCCGCCGCGAGCCTCTCGCACGCGCGCGCGAAGATGCTTTCGTGCATCAATGCGTGTTGAAGCGAAATGCAGATCTGCCCGGCGTATCCGAATGCGCCAAGTGTGAGCCGCTCAACCGCCCACTCGATGTCGGCGTCGGCGCAGACGATTGCGGTGGCGTCGCCGCCCAGCTCGAGGACGCACCGGGTCTCGGCCGGAAGCGCAGCTTTAAGCGGCCAACCGACAGAGTCCGAGCCCGTGAAGCTGACCATCTTGATCCGGGGGTCCTGGCACGCCCGCTGGACGGCAGGGATCGGTGCATCGACGACGTTCACCACCCCGGGCGGCGCCCCGCACTCGTGGAGCATTCGGCCGAGGGCATAGGTGGAGAGGAGAGCCTGCGGGCTCGGCTTGACCACGACCGTGTTTCCTGTCGCCAGAGCCGGCGCGACTTTGTGAGCGGTGAGGTTATACGGCCAGTTGTACGGAACAATCGCCAGAATAGGCCCGATCGGGAAGCGCTCGACCTCGCATGTGTAGCTCGAGCCTCGGGGGTCGAAGTCGAGGGATAGGCGTTCCGGCTTGGCGTTGCCGGCAAGATCGGCGGCGAGGCCGAACGTGATCGCCATCCGGTCGACCTCGGCTTCGGCGAGCACGATCGGCTTGCCGATCTCGTCGACGAGCAGCGCGGCCAACTCGGATCTTCGCGCGCGAATCAAATCCGAAGCGCGGCGCAGGATCGCCGACCGCTCGGTCGCGGTCGAGTGCTGCCACGTCTGGAATGCCTCGTCGGCCGCCGAAATCGCCGTCATCAGGGCGCTCTCGTCCCCCTCTGCTGCGGTTCCGACGACCCTGCCGTCGAACGGGCTCCGGACCACCGCCTTGGGCACCCGCTGGTCGCACGGCCCGCCGATGAAGTGGCCGTCAATGAGCATCTCGCCGTGCATCTATCTAGCATGACGCGACAGGTACCCTCCCTTCTCCGATGATCGACCGTTACACGACCCCTGCCATGAACGCCATTTGGTCGCGCGAGGCCAAATACCGGCGCTGGCTGGAGGTCGAGATCGCGGTGGTTCAGGCACACGTTCAGGAGGGGACCGTGCCTCCCGAGGCGCTCAAGGAGATCGAGGCTTCGGCCAAGTTCGACCTCGCCCGGTGCGACGAGATCGAGAAGGAGACCCGCCACGACTTGATGGCGTTCGTCCGCAACCTCAGCGAAAACATCGGCCCCGCCGGCCGCTACGTCCACCTCGGTCTCACCAGCTACGACGTGATCGACACCGCGCTGGGCATGATGCTTCGAGACTCGGCGGACGTACTTCTCGCCTCAGCCCGGCGGCTTCGAGCGGAGATGAGCCGCCTGAGCGGTGAGCATATCGATACGCCTGAGATCGGACGGACCCACGGCATCCACGCCGAGCCGATCACGTTCGGCTTCAAGACCGCCAACTGGCTCGCCGAACTCGACCGGAACATCCGCCGGTTGCATGAGGTTCGAGAAGAGATCGCAGTGGGGAAGATCAGCGGCGCGGTCGGCATCCACGCCCACGTTTCGCCCGCCCTGGAAGCGCGCGTCTGCGAGGAACTAGGGCTGCGGCCAGACCCCGCCAGCACGCAAATCGTGAATCGTGACCGGCACGCCGCGTTTCTCAATGCGCTGGCGCTGCTTGGTGCACATTTGGAGCGCGTGACAACGGAGCTTCGCAACCTGCAGCGAACGGAGATTCTAGAGGTTCAGGAGGCGTTCGGCGCCGGCCAAACCGGCAGCTCGGCGATGCCTCACAAGCGCAATCCATGGAACTCGGAGACCGTGTGCGGCCTGGCGCGGTTGCTCCGCGCCAACGCGCATGCGATGCTCGAGTCGGTCGCCACCTGGCACGAGCGCGACCTGACCAACTCTTCGCTCGAGCGCATCGTCTTTCCTGACTCGTGCCACCTCGCCGACTTCATGCTGAACCGGGTAACGACATTGCTTGCCGGCCTCCAGGTGTTTCCGGAGCGGATGCTGCAGAACCTGCGCCAGATGGGAGAGCTCGTATTCAGCGAGCACCTGATGCTGGCACTCATTCAATCCGGCCTGAGCAGGGAGGAGGCTTACAAGGCAGCCCAAGCAAACGCCGCCAAGGCCTGGGCGGGAGGCGACTTCCGGGCGAGCGTGGAGGCCGATCCCGTTGTGAGGAAACAACTATCGGACAAGGAAATCGCGGAAGTATTCAGCCTCGACCATCACCTCCGGCATCGCCGGCACACGCTCGAGGCGGTCTTGTCCGCCCACCCAAGTCCGTAACCGCCGGATGGTTCGCCCCGGCGCCGTAGGCTACACGAGTTCTCAGGAATCAGCGTATAAACTCGGCGTACGATGAAAAATAGCGGCTTTGGCCGTCGGAGGATTTTGATGCACACTCGGATGAAAGCAGGGCTTTTGATCCTCGCTGCGATCGGCACGGTGAGTTCCGTTCAGCTCCTCGCAGGCTCGGCTCACGCACAAGGCGGAGCTGGCGGTCAGGGCGGAGCCGGCGGCCAGGGCGGAGCCGGCGGCCAAGGCGGCGCGGGCGGCCAAGGCGGCCAAGCGGGAGGAGCCGGCGGATTCGGCGGAGGCGGAGCCGGAGGTCAGGGCGGTGGCTTTGGTGGGCCCGGTGGACCTGGCGGCGGCCAGCGTGGCTTCGGGCCGATGAACGCCACCTCGAAGATCACCATCGATGAGGCGATCAGGACCGCGACCGGCAAAGTATCCGGCTTCGTCAACAGCGCAGCTTTGCGCCCGATGGGCTTCGGGCCCGGCGCCGGCGCACCCGGCCAACCGCCCAAATTCATGTGGGTGGTTCACGTCGTCACCGAGCCCGGGAAGGGTCCGCAGGAGCCCGGCAAGGGCCAAAACGTGGGCGTCGATGCCGAGTCCGGGAAGATCGTCGACTTGCCCGCACCGCGCTTCGGCGGCGGCCCTGGCGGTCCGCCGCGCGGCGGCCAGGGCGGACCGCCGCCCCCGCCTCCAGGCTCGGGAGGCTAACGCTGATCTCTCCACGCCGTCGGCCGAGTCCGGTCCCGCCCCCTCCCGAAGGGCGGCGGGACGACAAGCTCGATATTCCTGGGCTCCCGTTCCCTATTCCGCTTCCGTCCGGAGGGCGGCGGGAGTCCTGCCTGCAAATTCCTGGCTTGTTGCGACCAGCTGCAGATAAGCAAGCCAAGAAGGGAAGGAGCCGGCCCTGAAGATCCTTGTCGTTGAGGACGAAGCCGACGTCGCTTCGTTCGTGACCCAAGCCCTGAAGCAACAGGGCTACGAGGTGTCGCTCGCCACCGACGGCAACAGCGGTCTTGAACAGATGCTTAGCAACGAGTTCGACCTCGTGGTGCTCGACGTGGCCCTGCCAGGAATGGACGGCTTCGAAGTTCTGCGCCACGCTCGCCAAAAGGTGAAGACCCCCGTGCTCATGCTGACGGCCCGACGCCGGCTGGTCGACCGGGTCGAGGGGCTCGAATCGGGCGCGGACGACTACCTCGTTAAACCTTTCGAACTTCAGGAGTTTCTTGCCCGCGTCAAGGCGATCATCCGACGCAGCCAGGTCGCCAAGGGCGTCATCGAGGTCGGCGACCTATGGCTCGACCTCATGAGCCGCCGTGCGAAGCGGGCCGGTCGCACGATCTACTTTTCCAACACCGAGTTCGCTCTCATCGAACTGCTTGCCTCGCGCGCCGGCGATACGGTCTCCAAGAAGGAGATCCTTCAAAAGGTGTGGGACGAGGACGACTATCGTGACCCGAACCTCGTCGAAGTCTATATCGGCTACCTTCGAAATAAGCTCGAACAGGCGGGCATGGCGCGCATGATCCATACGGTACGCGGTGTGGGGTACCGCCTCGAGGAAGCCTAGATGTCCCTGGTTAAGCGCTGGCGCGGATTAGGGCATCAAATCCGGCTGACGGTGTTGCTGACGGCGTCCTCGGCGATCGTCCTCGGCGCCCTGCTGCTGATGACCGGCTACATGCTCACGAAGAGCGTTACAGACAGCGCGCAGCGCCAGATGCACAACAGTATCACGGCTCGGTTCATCCGCGAGCGTGATTGGACTGTCAACGACATCCTGGATTGGAACCACCTCCAACGAGTACGCGAGAAGGAGTTTCAATCGGGCGTTTTTCCGCCGCCAAGGGTGCGCCGAGCCGAGGGCAGTACTCGCGGCCCTAGACGCCACGCCGTCCAACGTGGCGGTGTCCGGCAGCCCGGCGCCCCTGAGAGCCCAACAAGAGGCAGTGCGGCAACGAGCCCACCGGATTCACAACCTCCTTCCACCCCGCGGGCGCCGAACAGCCAGGCGCCGCCCGATCCGGCGCTTCGGAATCATATGTTTCAGGCGCTCTACACCAACGATGGACAGCCGTATCCGAAATTCATTCCTGCCGAGATCAGCGTCGACAGAGCCGTAGGTTGGCCAAAGACGCTGGCGGATGCCTCGAAACTACCTACCACGTTCCGACACACCGTCGTTAATGACCCGAAGGGCCGGTTCAAGGTTCTCTGCATCTTTGACGTAACCGAACAGCTCGGGGAGTTGGCGGGCTTCAAGGCCGCCCTCCTCGCGCTCTATCCGATTCTGGTCGTCATCTTCGCCTTGGCAACCTACGTCGGGATCGGCCGCTCGTTCCAACCCCTTCACAAGCTCCTGGGCCAAGCCTCCACGCTTGGTCTGCACGACCGCATGGAGACGGCCGACCAAGCCGAGTTCGGCGAGCTCGCCGCGAGCATCAACTCCTACTTGGATCGTCTGGAGAAGGTCGTTCGCCAACAAGAAGAATTCGCGGTTGATGCCGCCCACGAGCTGAGCACGCCGCTCACGGCGCTACGGGGGCAACTCG
>DATGIR010000227.1:0-16022 GCA_035295605.1 Fimbriimonadaceae bacterium
GATGGGATAGCCGACGATCGAACCGAGTGCCAGGGCCCCCACGATGTAGCCGTAAGCCGGCGTCCGGCCATGGAGCTCGGGATCGGTCGCAAGGGCCAGGATCGTGCCGAGGATGGCCAGACCCATGCCCCCCTCGCCGGCGAGCACGCTGTTCCGCGCCGACTTGGGGTGGTTCATCCACTTGAGCGACAACACGAAGAGCGCGGCGCCAACCAGGTACGTGAGGTCGGTCAGGTAGTGGGAGGTGACGTCGACCTGGGTGAGGGCGGCGACTAAGAAGACCGGAAGCGTGAAGGAGCTGGCGACGACGGGCTCCTTTGTCTTGAACATCTTGATCATCCGGTTCGTGATCAGGAATCCGGAGACCACGTTGGTCATGGAGGCGAAGACCGCGATCCCGCCCAGGATCGTGCTCAGGTTGTCCTCGGCCCGGCCGAGAAGGGTGAGTGAGCCGACCAGCGAGATCGCCGAGATCGCGTTGGTGAGGGACATCAACGGGGTGTGCAGCAGCGGCGACACCTTTCGGATGATCTCGAGACCGAGGAACGTGGCGAGGAGGAAGATAAAGAGGTTGGGGACGAGATTAGCCACGGGCGCCCTCCTTGGCGAGAATCTCCTTGACCCGTTCATGGACGACCTCGCCGCCTTTGGCGAGTAGCGATCCGCTAACGATGGGATCTTCCATGTCCATTTCGAGCGCGCCCTCCTTGACCATGTTGAGGAGGAAGGATTGGATGTTCTTGCTGAAGAGCTGGCTCGCGTTGGTGGCCAGGCGGCTGGGGAGATTGAGGGGGCCGATGATGCGCACGCCCTTATGCTCGACGGTTTCGCCGGCTTTGGTGAGCTCGCAGTTACCGCCGCGCTCGGCGGCTAGGTCGACGATCACGGAGCCGGGGGCCATGCGCTCGGCCATCGCGGCGGTAACGAGAATCGGCGCCTTCATCCCGGGTACGGCGGCGGTGGTGATCACGAGGTCGGTCTCCGCAAGCACGTCGCCCAGTAACTGGCGCTGCTTGGCGTAGAACTCTTCGCCCAGGGCCTTGGCATACCCGCCGGCGTCCTGAGCGGATTCGGTTTCCAGTGGGAGCTCCACAAATCTGGCCCCCAGGCTCTCCACCTGCTCCTTAACCGCGGTGCGAACGTCATATCCGCTGACGATTGCGCCGAGGCGGCGGGCGGTGGCGATGGCCTGGAGGCCGGCCACTCCGGCGCCGAGGATCAAAGCGCGGGCCGGGGGAATCGTGCCGGCGGCGGTGGTCATCATCGGGAGAATCTTCGTGAGCTCGGTGGCGCCGATGAGCACCCCCAGGTAGCCGCCAAGGTTCGCCTGCGATGAGAGCACGTCCATCGCCTGGGCGCGGGTGGTGCGTGGAATCAGGTCGAGTGAAAAGAGGGTCGCCCCCGATTTAGCCGGAACCTGGTCCGGATAGGTCAGTGGATCGAAGATGGCGATGCCGACCTGACTAGCCTTCAAGTCCTGCTTGGGCTTTTGGACCGCGAGAACGATATCGGCCTTGGCGCCGACATCGGACGACGAGCCCAGTTCCGCACCGGCTTCCTTGTAGGCGTCGTCGGAGAACCCGGCCGACTTCCCGGCATCCTTCTCGACTACGACGTCGAGCTTCGCCTTCTTGAGCGCGGCGACCCCAGCCGGAACAAGGGCAACCCTTCGTTCGCCTGCTGCGGTCTCGCGGACCACGCCTACAATCATCATCGACTCCTGCGAGCGCAGGACCGTCCGCACGCGGACGCCCCTGCGTGTAAAGAGCATGACGTATCAGGGAGGGGTAAGGGCGCTTAACCGTGTATTGGGCATAATCGATAAACATGAACCCGACGGACGTCGGAAATTCAGACTATTTCCACAAGGTCGTGGATTGTCAGTGGGCCTGCCCCGCGCACACCAATGTTCCGGAGTACATCCGGCTCATCGCGCAGGGGCGCTACGACGACGCCTATATTCTCAACCGGGAGTCCAACCTCTTTCCGGGAATCCTCGGCCGAACGTGCGACCGCCCCTGTGAGCCGGCCTGCCGCCGCACCCGGGTCGACGGCAAAGCGGTTGCCATCTGCCGGCTTAAGCGCGTCGCTGCCGACCGCAAGAGCGACATTCGCGACCGGCTCCCTGTCGCGCCGAAACAGAGGAACGGGAAGAAGATCGCCTGTATCGGCGCCGGTCCCGCGTCACTGACGGTAGCAAACGACCTCATGCCGCTCGGCTACGAGGTGACCATCTTCGAATCCGGGCCCCGACCGGGTGGGCTGATGCGCATCAACATTCCCGCCTTCCGCCTCCCCCCGGAGGTGCTGGACGAGGAGATTGCCTACATCACGGACATGGGCGTCGAGATGCGCTACGACACAACCATCGGGAGTCTGAAGGAGCTGCTCGATCGCAAGGAATATGACGCCGTGTTCGTCGGCAGCGGGGCGCCGAAGGGCAAAGAGCTTGAGGTCCCGGGCCGGTACGACACCGATCAGATCTTCATCGGGATCGAGTGGCTAGCCTCGATCCATTTCGGGCACGTCACCACCGTAGGCGACATGGTGCTGATCATCGGCGTCGGCAACACCGCGATGGACTGCTGCCGCTCTTCCAAGCGGCTCGGCGCCTCGAGCGTCAAGGTCATTGCTCGCAAGACGCGCAAGTACTTCAAGGCTTCGCCATGGGAGCTCGAGGACGCGGAAGAGGAGCAGGTCGACATCGTCGAAAACCACTCTCCGATTCGCTTCGTGATCGAAGGCGGCAAGTTGACGGGCATGGAGTTCGAGATTTTCAGCTCGCAAGAAGTCAACGGAAAGCTGGTGCAGGAGCGAACCGGCACCACGATCCTCCCCTGCGACACGGTCATCCTCGCGATCGGACAAGAAAACTCCTTCCCGTGGATCGAGCGAGACATCGGCCTCGAGTTCGGCGAGTGGGACATGCCGGTCGTGGACAAGAAGACCTTCATGTCCACGCGAGAGGGCGTCTTCTTCGGCGGCGACGCGGCGTGGGGTCCCGAGAACATCATCTGGGCGGTCGAGCACGGCCACCAGGCCGCGATTTCCATTCACCAGTTCTGCCACGGGCAATCGGTCACGGACCGGCCGCCCCAGGGCCACACGCTCGCCAACACCAAGATGGGACTGCACGAGTGGGCGTACAGCAACGACTACAGCCCGGTGAAACGCCAAAAGATGGTGCACGTGGAGATGCCGCTCCGCTTCTCGAACATGGGAATCGAAGTCGAGGAGGGTTTCAGCGACGAGCAGACGCGTCAAGAGGTCGAACGGTGCCTGAACTGCGATATCCAGACCGACTTCGCCGCAAATCTTTGCATCGAGTGCGACGCCTGCATCGACATCTGCCCGGTCGACTGCCTAACCATGACGCCGAATGGCGAGGAGGGAGATATCCGCACCCACCTCACCGCGCCGGCCGAAAACATGGAGCAAGCGATTTTCGTTTCGGGCCCGCTCAAGCAAACGGGCCGGGTGATGGTCAAGGACGAGAATGTCTGCCTTCACTGCGGCCTTTGCGCGGAGCGGTGTCCGACTTTTGCATGGGACATGAAACAGTTCGTCTTGCAGCTACCGTACGCCGGGGTACCCGTGAAGCAAGCCGCCCTCAGTGAGGCGGTTGCGTCATGACGTCCGGAGTCAACGAGTTCGCCTTCAAAATCGCCACCCCGAACGGAACCGGGTCCGCCAGCGCCAACGGCCTGATCATGCAGACCATCTTCCGGATGGGGATTCCGGTTACAGGCAAGAACCTCTTCCCTTCCAACATTCAGGGTTTGCCCACGTGGTACGAGATCCGGGTTAACAAGCACGGCTACACCGCCCGCACGCCGGTCTTCGACCTCATGGTGGCGATGAACCCCCAGACTTATGAGAAGGATGTCGCCGAGGTTAGGTCCGGCGGCTGGCTGCTGTACGACTCGACCTGGCCGTTCGACGAGCGACTGCTGCGCAAGGACGTCAACTACATCGGCATTCCGATTTCGCAGATGGTGAACACCTCGTTCAAGGGGGTCCGCGAACGGATCCTCATGAAGAACATCGCCTACGCGGGAGCCTTGGCGGCGCTCCTCGGTATGGATACCGATGTGGTTCGGGGGCTGACCCAGGAGAAGTTCGCGAAAAAGCCCGCCCTGCTCGCCTCGAACGACAAGGCGATCGACCTGGGCTACAACTATGCGGTCGCCCACTTCGAGTGCCCGCTGCCGATCCGCCTCGAGCGAATGGACGAGACGAAGGATTGCATCCTCATCGACGGCAACACGAGCGCGGCCCTTGGGTGCGTTTACGCGGGGGCGACCGTCGGAGCGTGGTACCCGATCACACCCTCGACCTCGATGATGGAGGGGTTCAAGGGGTTCTGCGAACGGTTTCGACGCGATCCGGAAACGAAGAAGAATCGCTACGTGATCCTGCAGGCTGAGGACGAGCTTGCGGCGATCGGGATGGTGATTGGGGCCTCGTGGGCGGGGGCGCGGGCGTTCACGCCGACCTCGGGTCCGGGAATATCGCTCATGGGCGAGTTTCTGGGGCTGGCCTACTACGCCGAGGTTCCGGCCGTAGTGTTCGACGTTCAGCGGACGGGCCCATCGACCGGCATGCCCACCCGAACCCAGCAAGGCGACTTTCTGAGCGCCGCGTTCGCCTCCCACGGCGACACCAAGCACGTGTGCCTCTACCCGTGCGATCCGCGCGAAGCCTTCGAATTTGCGGTCGCCGCATTCGATTTGGCCGAGCGGTTCCAGACCCCGGTATTGGTGCTGACCGACCTCGACATCGGGATGAACGACTGGATGATCCCCAAGCTGAAGTGGGACGACGCGTACAAGCCCGATAGAGGCAAAGTGTTGACCCCGGCCGACCTCGAGGAGATCAAGGGGTTCTACCGCTACCTGGGCACGGACGGCGATGCGATTCCCGCCAGAACCTTGCCGGGAGAAAGCCCGAAAGGCGCCTACTTCACCCGCGGCTCCGGCCACAACAAGTTCGGCGGCTACACCGAGGACGGGGACGAGTATCAGGAAGTCGTCGACCGCATAGCCGTGAAGATTCGCGGCGCTGGAAAAGCGGTGCCGGCGCCGGTGATCAAGAAGCAGCCGGGGGCAAAGCTGGGGCTGGTTACCGTCGGCGGCTGCCACGCCGCGTGCATGGAGGCCATCGATATCCTCGCCGCGGACGGCACACCCGTCGACTACATGCGGGTCCGCGGCTTCCCGTTCGGCGACGAGGTGCGCGAGTTCCTGGAGGCGCACGATACGAACTTCGTGGTCGAACAGAACCGCGACGCGCAAATGCGGACCCTGCTCAGCCTGGAAACCGGGATGCCGCTGAACCGCCTCGAGTCTGTTCTCTACTACTCGGGCTACCCGATGAGCGCCCTCCACGTGGTGGCGGGTGTGAAGCCGAGCGCTGCACGAGTCAAGGTGGGGGTGCCGGCATGAGCTATATCCTCAAGCCAAAGGTCCACCACCCTTCCCTGCCGAAGAACGAGCTCGGTCTGACCCGGCGCGACTACGAGGGGACGCTGACCACCCTGTGCGCGGGGTGCGGGCACGACTCGGTGACGGCGGCGATCATCCAGGCCTTCTGGGAGCTCTCGATAGAGCCCTACAAGGTTGCCAAGCTATCGGGGATCGGGTGCTCGTCAAAGACCCCGGCGTACTTCTTGCGGGAGGCTCACGGGTTCAACAGCGTTCACGGCCGAATGCCGGCGATCGCGACCGGCGCCAACGCCGCCAATAGGAACCTGATGCTGATCGGGATTTCCGGCGACGGCGACTCGCTGTCGATCGGGCTCGGCCAGCTTTGCCACATCATGCGGCGCAACGTGAACCTGCTCTACGTGCTGGAGAACAACGGCGTGTACGGGCTCACGAAGGGTCAGTTCTCGGCCTCGGCGGACCCCGGCTCGACCAGCAAGAAGGGTGAGATCAACACGATGCAGTGCATCGACGGGGTGCTGATGGCTCTGTCGCTCGGAGCAACGTTCGTCGCCCGCAGCTTCTCCGGAGACAAGGAGCAGCTCGTGCCTATTTTGAAGGCGGGACTGATGCACAAGGGATTGGCGTTCATCGACGTCATCTCGCCATGCGTCACCTTCAACGATCACGAAGGTTCGACGAAGGGATACGCCTACACGCGCGAGCACCAGATCGAACTGGTCTCGGCGGACTTCGTTCCGGAGTTTCGGGAGATCACGACCGAGTATCCGGCGGGTGCCGTCCAGCGCGTGGTGATGCATGACGGCAGCAGCGTTCACCTGCGGAAGTTGGCGGAGGATTACGACCCCACGGACCGCGACGGCGCCTATTCCCACATCCGCGAACACCAGGCGCGCGGCGAGGTCGTCACCGGGCTGTTGTACGTCGATCCCGATTCCCGGGACATGATCGAGCAGTGCGAAGCGCTCGACGAGCCGCTCTATAACCTAGCGTTCGAGGGTTTGTGCCCGGGTTCGGCGGAACTCGAAAAGCTGCAGTTAAGGTTTCGGTAGGGTTTCAGGTCCTCAGGCTTTCAGGTCCTCACGGCTTTCGGCGGAAGAACACCATCGGAATCGTTCCATCCATCGCCGCTTGCGAGATTGGCTGCACCTCCCAGCCCACGTTCTTGTTCAGAAATCGTTCGAGGGAGTCACGAAGCGCGACGTGGTATTGGGCGACACTCTCCTGCCCGCTACGATAGCCGCCGTTGGGCGGCAAGTAGTAGAGGACGTGGTATTCGATCACCGGCGTCCCCATGTTGTTGAGTTGCTGGTTGAACCCCGCAGGAGTGCCACCCGACTGATGTCGCGCGCCGGCGAGCGCAAGCGACCCGGCAATAGCGAGAGCCGCGAACGCGGCTCCGAACTTAAGGGCGAAGCGTTTCATCGCCCCGGAGCATATCACCGCCCGCCCGCTGACTCCGACGGCTACTTCTTCTCGAGGGAATCGACTTTGAGATCGGTGTCGAGCACCGTGTCGACGCCGACGGTGTTGCTCACGACCGAGTAGACCGCGCTGCGCTCGCCTGGGTCCTTTACGTGCCCGGTGATCGTTACCACCCCGTCCTTGGCCTCGACGTGCAGCGTGCTCGCATCCACGTCTTTACGAAGCCGCAACGCCGTCTCCACCTTTCCCGCGAGCGTAAGGCCGCCTAGGGCCGTGCCCGCATCGGTGGCCATCTTCTTGGCGTCCGTGGTGATCTTCTCCTGGTCCGACTGGTTGCATCCGCCAAGCACGGTAGCTGCCAGCACGATCAATCCGATGTTTCGCATCCCTTCTCCATACTACTGCCGAGGGGCACGCTAACATTACGAGGTGCTGTTCGCGCTGCTTCTCGCTCAACTTCCAATGGACCCGCCCGCTCCCGCCGAACTCGCCCCCATCGCCGCCGGGCCGTTCAAGGCAAGCTTGGATTCGCTCAAGGGCAACAAGTATCCCTCGTGGTTTACGAAAGGAAAGCTGGGGATCTGGGCTCACTGGGGTCCGCAGTGCGTGCCCATGGAGGGCGACTGGTATGCCCGGCTCCTGTATGAGGAAGGCGGCAACGATTACAAGGACCACGTCGCCAGGTACGGGCACCCGAGCAAGACCGGCTACAAGGACATCATCCCCCTCTGGAAGGCGGAGAAGTGGGATCCCGAGCGGTTGATGCGCCTGTACAAGGCGGCCGGCGCCAAGTACTTCGTGAGCATGGGCGTCCACCACGACAACTTCGACCTCTGGAACTCAACGTACCACCGTTGGAACGCGGTGAAAATGGGGCCGCACCGCGATGTCGTCGGCGAATGGCAACGAGCGGCTAAGAAGGAGGGACTGCACTTCGGCGTCTCCGAGCATCTTGGCGCGAGCTTCACTTGGTTCCAGGTCAGCCACACCGCCGACAAGACCGGGCCGCTGGCCGGCGTGCCCTACGATGGCGCCGATCCCGCCTACCAGGATCTGTATCACGAACCGGCGCTGCCCGGCGACAAGGGGTGGTACAGCACCGACCCCCGCTGGCATGCGCAGTGGTACCGGCGAATCAAGGATCTCGTCGACCAATACCACCCGGACTTGCTCTACAGCGATGGCGGGATACCATTCGGCCCGGTCGGCCAGCAGCTTGTCGCCCACTTCTACAACAGCAACATCGCCTTCAATCACGGCAGGCAGGAGGCGGTGTACACCTGCAAGCAAATCTCCAACGGGCGGTGGGCGCAGGATCTGGAACGCGGCGTACAAGGCAAGATCGAGACGTACCCGTGGCAGACCGACACCTCGATCGGCGACTGGTTCTACAACAAGCACTGGAAGTACCGCGACGCTGCCTGGGTGCTTCACACGCTGATCGACGTCGTCAGCAAGAACGGCAACCTACTCATCAATGTTGTCCAGCGGCCGGACGGCACCCTCGATCCCGAAGCCGAGAAGATCCTGGCCGAGATGGCGGACTGGATGTCGGTCAACTCGGAGTCCATTTACGACACGACGCCATGGCTCACCTACGGCGAGGGGCCGACCCACGCCAAGGGCGGCTCATTCAAGGAGGACTTTGCCTTCACCGGAAAGGATGTGCGATTCGCGCAGAAAGGCAGCCGAACCCTGTACGCAACCCTCATGGGAAATCCCGGAGCCGGAGAGATGGTGCTCGAGAGTCTTGCCCACGTCCCGCTCGCCACGGCCTCGATCCGGGACGTGAAGGTTCTGGGTGCGAAAGGGACGGTGAAGTGGAGTTGGGAACGGGACGGGTTGCACGTGAGCATGCCCGCGGAGCGCCTTTCCGAGATCGCGGTTGTGATCAAGATCACCGGAACGAACCTGCGTGGATTTCCGGTCGAAGTTCAATCGCAGCCGGCGCCGCAAACGATCAAGGCGGATGCCACCGGGAACTTCAACATCGCCGCTACCAATGCCGAGACCCATGGCGCCGGGATCCAGATCGAGAGTAAGGACGGGATCGATAACCTCGGCTATTGGGACAGCCCGGACGATTGGGCTTCGTGGACGATTCAGTCGCCGGCGAAGGCAACGTACCGAGTCTCGGCCCTCGTTGCTACCGCGGCCGGAGCGACGGATTTCAATTTGGAGTTGGCGGGCCAGAAGCTGACAGGCCACGCGCCGAATACAGGCGATTGGGGCAGGTTCGAAACCATCGAACTGGGACTCGTCAAGCTGGGCGCGGGCAAAGTCACGCTCACGGTTCGTCCGGCGAACTCCGCTGAGTGGAAAGCGCTGAATCTTCGGTCGATCGTCCTAACCCGCACCTAGCCGAGCACAACCCGTGTTACGATAAGGGATGCCGAACTCCAGTGCCACCTTTTCAAAGGAGACGAGCGATCTCGTCGATATCTCGGCCGCTCCGGTGCCCGGAGTCGATCCCCATTCCGACCTTCGCTGCGAAGCTCTCAAGGGCGAGCCCGGCGAGCTCTACGACGTCGGGGAGTCGCTGTCCACCCAGCTCTCATTCGTCTACGACCCTGCCGCCACCGCCAACCGGAGGGATATCCGGTCGGCGAAGCACCACCGGGACGACACCGGCGCCCGGATAGGCGAGGCGTCCGCCAGTCGGAGCGAGTCGCCGCGCGAGTAGCCCGCTAGCCGACCGGCTGAAAGTCGCCCACGATAAAGGCGCCGTCGTGGGCGACCGGCCGATTGTCGGCTAGCACGTATCTCGCCGCCCTCAGGCGGTCAAAGCTCGAGAGCTCACCGAGGGAGTCGTAGCGAAGGGTCGACCCGTCCGGAAGGGCGAGCAGAACGGCTGTTCCCACGGGCTCGAGCGCGGTGACACGCCTTGCTCCAAGCCGTACCATCTCGGCCTCAGAAATCGGCGTCCAGCGTGGCTGCCCGTCCCCGTCCACGGTACTAATGTGGACTAGATTTATCGATCAAGTCAACACCGCGAGAACTTGGCGTAACGGCGGCTCCGGCCCCGAAACGATCCTGAGAAGAACCTCAGATCTGGCATTGGTTGGGAAGGCTCACTTAAGGACCGCCTGAACGAGCATGCAGATACCGAGAACCACAAGCAGGATCTCGATCGCGTTCACGTAGGCGTGGGGAGCGACGCGGTCGACGATTCGCCGGCCAAGGTACGAGCCGAGCACCATGATCAACCCGCAGCCGACTCCCAGCACCGCATCGCGGTGGGTCAGCGAGCCGTTGATCGCGTACATCACCGTCTTCGATCCGTGAACCAGCGTCGAGTCGAAGCCATCCGTTCCAAGGTACGCGGGGCCAACGAGGCCGTAGCTGAGAATGAACGGCGCCGTGGCCGGGCCGGTGGCGCCCCCGATCCCCGAGACCACCCCGACCGCCGCGCCCAACGGGGCGAAGTAGGGCAAGCGCATCTGAATTCTGGATCGTGCGGCAACTCGCCGCAGCGGTACGAGCAGCAGGATGAAGATTGCCAGCGCCAGGTTCACCCAGTGCAGCTCGAACCGGACGAACATAAGGGCGCCGATGAGGCTGGCGGGCACGGCGCAAACCGAATAGGTCAAGACGACCTTCCAGTCGATGGACCGCCAAGAGAAGACGACGCGCGATGCGTTCGCAAACACCATCGCCAAACCAAGCGTCGGCACCGCCGAGTGGGTGCCGAGGACCATGCTCAGCACCGGCAGCAGGAGGGCCGCGGTGCCAAATCCGGTGAATCCGCCCAGCGTCGCCGCGAACAGGACGAGGAGTCCGAGACCGAGCCAGAGCATCAGGCGGGTTCGGACGCCCCCGAAGTCATGCGCATAGTTTAATGTGTCGGGCGGATAAGATGGGCGCATGCGGGTAAAGCACGTTTTAGCGCTGGGTTCTTTGGCTTTGTTTGGGTCTGCGATGGCGATTCCGGGCCAAGACGAGCCCCTCGCCGAGAAACAGTTCAAACACATCGAGTCGTTCAAGGGGGCCAAGGCGAGCGACGTCATCCCCGCCATGGAGTTCATGTCCGCTTCCCTCGGCGTCGGATGCGACTACTGCCATACGGAGGACAAGTCCAGCGAGGAGAAGGAAGCCAAGCACACCGCTCGAGAGATGATCGCGATGCAGCGCGACATCAACAACAAGAACTTCCGCGGACGAAATCAGGTGACGTGTGCGACGTGCCATGCGGGCCACGCCCGTCCGGTCGCGGTGCCCCCGGTGGAAGGAGCCGGCGTGCGGACCCAGCGAAGCCAGTCGGTCAAGGCGGACGAAGTGTTGAGCGCATTCGGCAAGGCGGCCGGCGCCGCCGACCCGGGTACCTCCTCCGGCCTTCGCCTAACCGGCACCAACCTCAATCACGGGGAGAAGGGGAAGGTCGAGGCCCTCTATGCGGGAGGCAAGTTCACGTACACGATTCAGGGCGCCAAGACGGAGAATCGATTCGGATTCACCGGCAGCGATGCCTGGTTTACGACGCCGGGCGGAATCCAGCGCGTCCCCTTGGTGTACGCAACCCAATACCTGCGCCAGTACACGTTGTTCACCACCCCTGACTCGCTTCCCAAGCTGACGAATCCGAACGGCGGCACCACGAAGCTGGCGGGTAGAGATTTGGTCGTGCTCTCCGGGACGATCGCGGCGGACAAGACGCGCGTCTCGCTCTACTTCGACAAGAAGAGCGGCCTGCTCGCCCGAACGCTCTTCGGATACCCGACAGTTCTTGGAACGATCATTCAGACGAACGACTACACGGACTACCGCAAGGTAGGCGGCGTTCAAGTGCCGATGACGATCACCAACCACACGGCGGAGGGAGACACGGTGACCTCGTTCAAGTCCGCCAAGTTGGATTCGAAGATCGATCCGAGTGCCTTCGAGCCGCCCAAGAAGTGAATCTGTCGGTATTGCCGGTCTAGTTCCTCGTTGCCCCGACGACAATTCTCATCTGGGAGCAAAACGTCTTCGGGGCAACCCGCAGCGGGCGCTAGAAGGGTATGAAATCTTCAACCAGCTTTGTTGAGATCGCGGCGAGGCATTCCAAGTCGATCCCGAGCCGCTTGGCCGTACAGCTTTCGAAGATCAAGAACATCGACGATCTTCGCGGCTTCCTCGATGACGTGGCGGCCGCTGAAGCAAGCGCCGAGATACTCGTCGATACCGAGTTGCACTCCGCGGCCATCCGCCGCTTGGAGCGGCTTGGATTCGGCCCGGCCGACTACCAACTCTCCAAGAAGATCATGCTGGGCGTGATCTTTTCGGACGAGGTCAGCGAGTGGCTCGAAGCGGACATCGAGCGCGAATACGCCACCGACCGGCTCCTCGCCGCCTAGGCTAGAACCCAGGAATCTCGACGACGGCGCCGTCACGCAACGACGAGTCGTTAGCGCAGATGCCTGCCGCCGTCCAGTTCGCGGCGGTAACGGCGTTGATGGCGGATGGCCGGCTCTCGATGCAACTCAAGACGAATTCGTGCACCAGGTGGGGGTGCGATCCGCCGTGCCAACCGCGGGCGAATTCAGCCAACTCCGGAGGATAGAGGTCGCTGCGGTACGGCACATCCACCCTGATCGCGCTGGTGTCGCGTCCCCGCTGACCCGGTTGGAGCGGTTCGAGAGTGCACAGAACCGGGTCCTCGTGGTCGAGCTGTTGCCATTCAAAACTTCGATCCTCGCCGTATAGGCTCCAGGCTTCGGTGTATTGCCGGGCGACCTGGAACCATGAACGGGTGAGCTGAATGATCACGTCGCTCTCCTCCAATCGGAACAGCGCCGACTGGAGCGGAAACCTGGTGCCATCCGGTTCCTGGATGTCGGCTCGCAGCCGGCCAGAGCCAAGACACGCGACGTGCGTAGCACGCCGGCCGGCGAGCGCGAGGAGCGGCGAGAGTGAGTGGGTGGCGTAATGCATCGGCGGCAACGCGCGCCAATAGGCCGGGTAGTCGCCCTCGATGTCCTGGAAGTATTGGCCCGCCATGAACGTGAGCCTTCCAAACTCCCCGCGGTCGAGCATCTCGCGGACGTAGAGGAAGGCGCGATCGTAGATCGCCGTCTCCATTAGCATGTAGTTCTTGCCCGTGGCGGCTTGGACGGAGACGATTCTTCGCAGATCTGCGAGGCTCGTGGCGGTCGGCACCGCACACGCGCAATGTCTGCCCGATTCCAACACCGCGACGGTCTGGTCGGCATGCGCGGGTATCGGCGTAAGGAGGTGAACGGCGTCGTACCGATCGTCCGCCAGCACCGCCTCGAGGCTTTCAAACCGGTCCTCGATTCCGTGCCGGTCGGCGACCTCGGCAAGCAGCTTCGGGTTCTGGTCCGACACCGCGACGCGCCCGACAAACGGATGCCGCTTGTAGATCGGCACGAACGCGGCGCCGAAACCCAAGCCGACGACGGCGACATTCATGGCGCCGTCGTTACGTGAGCTTGCCGGCCCAAAGCGCGGCGTTGTACAGCACCTGCCGGACGTTCTTGTCGAAGTAGGTGGGATACGACTCGTGGCCGGGCCGGAAGTAAAACACGCGCCCGACACCGTGGCCCTGGCCTACGCCCCCGCCGGGACCGGACGTGAAGGCCGGGTCGATGCCCTTCCCGAAGGTCCAGCAGATGCCGCTCGGAAACGTCTCGTTACCAACCGAAAAGAGGGACTGCAAGACGAGGGTTTCGAACGGCGGCACGTCGAACGGAGAACCGTACATCTCCTCGTTCGCCAGCACGAAGTCGCCGACGCCCTGCGCGATCGGATGCCACGGCGCACAAACCCGGACCGTCTCGCTGTCGGTCGACTCGCGCCATCCGCCCTTGAGGTCGCCCTTCCCTTCGATCACGCGCTTGAAAGTCTTGGAGTAATGGCCCGAGTGGAGGCAGACAAAGCCCATGCCCTCCTCGCGCACCCGCTTGGCGACACGGGCCGCGAGCGCATCGTCGACGCGGTCGTGGTACATGTGCCCCCACCAAAACAGCACGTCGGTCTTCGCGAGGACCGAATCGGGGACGCCCTGACCCGGCTCGCTCAGGCAGCCGGTGGAAACCTCCAGCTTGCCGGCCGTATCGAGTGCCTTTAAGCCCTCGGCAACGGCGCCGCGAATCGAAGTCGGATAGATTTCCTTGGGTGCGTGCGGCGGATCCTCGTCCCACACGTGAACTTTCAATGCCATAGGTTTCCAAAGGTTGGCATGCGTGACGCCTTCCCGGCTTGGGGGGCTAAGATTCCTGGCGAGTGGGCGGCTCTGAAGCGGCTGAGGCTCAGTGGGTGGGAATCGGCTTGCCGTCGAGCATTCGCGATTCGGACAGCGTGGTCGACGTCGCCATCTTCCACTTCCCGCCGACCAGCTTCCAGACGTCCTCGCTCGTGTTCGTCAGCTCGATGTGATGGTTTTTGCGATCCTTGCTCTGCGCGTACGCGGTCAAGCTGCTGAACACGCGGAGGGTCGCGGTCTTCCCGTTCGTCTTCAGGCTCTGGACCGCGGTCTTGGATTTGGCGATCTTCGGAAAAGCGTAGAACATCCCGCGAAAGTTATCCAGAAGCTGTTGGTAGGTGACCCCATGCCCGCCGACGATGGCCCGGAAGTCCGTGGTGACGCGCGGCCCGAAAACCGCCTCCACCGCCTTGATGTCCCGCTTCTCAAATGCCCGGTCGATCCCCGCGTAGGTCGCCTTCGTGACGGATTTCACGTCTTCGGCTGCCGCAGCGGCGGCCAGGACCCAGACAAGGAGAGCAAGGGAAGCAACCTTCACCGCTTCAGTCTACTGGTTACCGCACGGCGGGCACGGCTCAGACGTTCTCGAACCGATTGCGGGCAACATCCTTGCCGCGGGCCAGCCAAATCTTGTGCCCCTGATTCCGTTCGGGGAAGACCTTGCTGGTGGTGGGAAAGTAGCGCATCGTATATCCCGCTCGGCGGTGATCGCTCGTGTTCGCCTTGGCGCCATGAATGATGCGCCCCTCGTGCAAAGAGCACTCGTTCGGCTCGAGTTCGAAGTAGACCGCTTTGGTCTCATCCACCGAGACGATTTCGGTCGAGAAGATATTTGCCGAGGAGTCGACCGGCCGGTACTCGCTGAAACCGTTAGTGTGCGTCCCCGGAATGACCGCCATCGAGCCGTTCTCCGGGGTCGCCCGGTCAACCGCGAGCCACACCGTGCAGATTCCGGCCATGGTCGAGATTCGACCCTCCCAGTAGGAGGAATCTTCGTGCCAAGGCGTCGCCTTTCCCACCTTGGGCGGCTTGGAGATGAAGTGGCTGCTCCACAGGCCGATGTTGGGGCCGACGACGGGATCGACGAGATCGAGGATGGTGTCGCTCAGCAGAAAGTCGAGGAGGCGGGCGTCCTTGAAGTGGATGACGTCCAGGCCGTCTTCGCCGTACCGGGCGAGGTCCTCTTCAAAGACTGCCTTGAGCCGGTCGAAGTCGCCTTGCGGAAACACCCGCCGCTTGTAGAGCACGTAGCCGTCGGCTTTGTACTGAGCGATCTCAGCTGAGGTAAGCGGCATGGGGGCAGTTTAGATCAGGCGTGGTCGCCAAGACGTTGAACGAGCTCATCGGATGCGGTAGCGGGTTGGATCGAGGTCGCCGGCGCGATTGGCTGAGCTACCGATCTTCCCGCCTTCTCGAAGAGCGACTGCCATCTGCGCAAGGCTTGCTTAACCGAGGCTCGGAGGACGAGCTGGGTTCCAATCGCTCCGGCTATGACGATCGCCGCCCCGATAGCGAGGGCTAGCCAGGGGTTCGCGCCTCCGCGCGAGAGCTTCACCCCGGCGACGATGGCCAAAACGCCGAGCGTCGTGGCTACAACCCACGCGCCTTGTATGGTGTTGGTCAGGTCGGCCATCAGCCGAAGCCGGGTGCGTTCTCCGCGCCGCGTCGCCGCAAATGTGACCAGCATAGAATCGGTGCGGCACATCCACTCCGACGTCGAACCACGCTGCTTGGTCGTACCCGCACGCCGCGCCAACATTCGCAGCTCCGAAACAGCGTCCTCCCACGCCTCATCGTCGAATACGCCCTCGAATTCCCGGTCGAGCTGGATGGTCGAAGCGGTCAGCTCTATCGTCGGCTCCGCGATCGGGTTCGCGAGTTCGCCGACCGCCTTCGCCACCATCTCCGGTTGAATTCCCACTTCCCCGGCGACCCGCTGGAGCTCGTCGAGC
>DATGIR010000228.1:0-6900 GCA_035295605.1 Fimbriimonadaceae bacterium
TCGACGCGGTGTTGGACCGTGGGGGCGTTATCGGCGGCTCCTCCGCCGGAGCGACGATTCAGGGCGAGTACCTCTGGCGGGGCGACACTTCCGGTCCCCAAAAGGGCGAAGGTGACCACACCCAGGGCTTCGCTTTCCTGAAGCGATCGGCGATCGACCAGCACATTCTCGCCCGTAACCGGCAGTTCGACCTCGTTCCGTTCATCGCGAGGCATCCCGAAATTCTCGGAATCGGCATCAACGAGAGCACCGCGATCGTCGTTCACGGCAACCAGTTCGAGGTCATCGGCTCGAGCTTCGTGGCCATCACCGACGCGAATCAATGGAAGCCGGGGGCACGGTCCCCGAACGGCGCTGCCCAGAAGGGGAAGATCTATTTCCTGGGCCACGGCGCCCGGTTCGATCTGGCGAAGCGGACGATTATCCCTCCCGCAGGATCGCCGATCTCTCGCGGCGAAGTTTAGTGTATTATACCAAGTGGTTAATTAACCATCTGGCTAATATGCTCCAATGGATCAACTCAGCTTAGTCTTCGGCGCCCTCTCCGATCCCACGCGGCGGGCCATCCTGGCGCGCCTCGCCCAGGGCGAGACCACAGTCGCCGAGTTGGCGAAGCCCTTCTCGATCAGCCTCCCGGCCATCTCCAAGCACCTGAAGGTGCTCGAGGCGGCCGGACTGCTCAAGCAGCGCGTGGTTGCACAGACTCGCCCGTGCCGCGTCGAGGGCGAACCCCTGAAACGTGCCGCGGAGTACGTCGAAGCCTTTCGACCATTCTGGGATGAGCGCTTCGATAGGTTGGCCGGCTACTTGGAGCACCTTCGATCAGAGGACCAAGCACATGAATAACTTCACCATTTCACGCACCTTCACCGCCCCGCGAAGCCTGGTTTTCGACTGCTGGGTCAAGCCCGAGCACTTCGAGAAGTGGGGTTTGGCCCCCGCCGGCTGCACCTGCCGCCTCCTGCATGCCGACGTAAGACCCGGCGGTTACTACCACATACAGCAAGGGATGGCCGACGGCAAGCCTATTCACAGCCGAGTCGATTTCCGGGAGGTCAGCCCCATAGACCGGCTCGTTTTCGTGGTGTCGCTTTGCGACGAGAAGGGCGAGACCGTCAATAACCCGTTCTTTCCTGACTGGCCGAGGACGCTCCTCACCACCGTCAACTTCGAGGATGGCGGCTCAGGCACAAAAGTGACCGTGATATGGGAGCTCCTCGACGCCTCTGCCGCAGAGGCCGCCTTCTTCTCGAAGAACCTCCGCATCGGTCACCAGGGCTGGAGCGAGACGTTCGATCGATTGCAAACGACGATCGAAGCGGCGCAGCCGGTTCCCACGAGCACAGACTAGCGAACTAGAAGGAGCCCGTCACGCGAACTCTGACAGGAACTGTTCGAAGGCGGCGCGCATTTGGCTCACGGCGGCGTGCGCGGGGAGCCTGCCGACTCCGGTCCCGAGCCCGGGAATGGCGACGGACTGGATCGCATCGCCCGACGATAGATTGTGTTCAGACACTGCCCTTAGCACGGCCAACATCGCGGCATGAACATTTCGGGTGCTGCCAAGGCTGGAAGGCAGGGCCATCGTCGGCGCACACACAAGGAAGGGCACGTCGGAGTCGCCCGTTTCGACGATGACGGCTTGACCGACCGGCAAGAACCCACCTTCACGGTCGATCGCCTGCTGAACCCTCGCCTCAACTCCCGGAAAACGAGAGCGCAAAAGGCGGTCGAGTCCGCCATCCATAATGCCGTGGCTGTTGGCAGGAGACACGTACGCGTCGGCCGCGACGTCGAATAGATCACCCTCCTCGACCGCCACAGATCGGTGGCGGAAGAGATGGCGAAAGGCGGTGCAGACCTCTTCATTCGTGTCCGCAAGAATGATCTCGAAGTTGATGTCTTGACCCCCCGAATGAGACTGATCGTACCGGGCGGCCAAGAGATTCTATGGACAATCTGTCGAAATCCGGACTAGTCGTTCGACTACAAAGTGAAGGCGGGGCAACCGCTGAGCAAGATGGACACCGCACCTATGGACAACGCTGAAACGAACATCGCGCACCCGCCCGTCGTCACGCACGACGAGTGGCTGGCCGAGCGGCTCAAACTTCTCGCCGAGGAGAAGGCCGTCACCAAAGCCTACGACCGTGTGAACGCACTGCGCCGCCGGTTACCGATGGTCAAAGTGGAGAAGGAGTATCGCTTCATCGGCGCCGATGGCGATAAGAGCCTCGTCGACCTTTTCGAGGGCAGGCGCCAGTTGATCGTGCACCACTTCATGTTCGATCCCGCTTGGGATAAGGGCTGCCCAAGTTGCACGTGGCACGCGAATTGCTTCGGCAACCTCTCGTCGCTGGCGAAGGCGGACACGAGCATCGTGAGAGTCTCACGGGCGCCAATCGAAAAGCTGCTTGCCTACCAGCGTGAGAAAGGATGGTCGATGCCGTGGTACTCCTCCGGCGGGACCGACTTCAACTACGATTACATGGTCACTCTCGACCCATCGCGGGGTCCGTTGCAATACAACTATAAGACGGGCGAGGAATTGACCAAAGCGATTGGGAAAACCGAGGCCTCCTCTGAATGGCCCGGATTCAGCGTGTTCTTCCGGGTCGGCCACGAGGTGTTCCACACGTACTCGGCCTACGCTCGAGGCGTCGAGAACCTGATGGATCCCTTCAGCTTGCTCGACATCACTCCCTACGGCCGGCAAGAAGACTTCGAAGACTCGCCCGAAGGTTGGCCGCAGAGTCCTACATACGGCTAACGGCCGAGCCGAAAGGCCCCAATCCGGCTTGAATAGCCGGCCGCGCCCTTCTTCAGGTAGTCGCCCACGTACCAAATCGTCCGGTCGTCGCTCGGGTCGGTTGCGGTTTGCGTGTAGTCCTCCCACCGCGAGCCCCGTTGCTGCGACGCCTCGCCCTCCGCCAGCACGGCCTCGCCCAGCGTCAATCGACCCGGCGGATCGGACGCGAGCCGGCCGGCAAAGCGTTGACCGGGATAGTAGGGCGAGCCGCCGAAGGAATATCCGATTGCGATGTTCCCGTCGCCGTCGATGTCCGGGCTGGCCATCCAGCGGAACGAAGCATCCGGCGCGTAGGTGCCTTGTTGGAAGAGGCTCACCGCTCGATCCCTTCCGACGCGAAACTCGTACCACCGGACTCCACCGGAACCGGCGGTCGTGTTCACGGAGTGCACGGCAACAATGGACTCCTGACGCCCGATCCGGCGATAGACCACGCGGGACATGATTTTGTCGCCTTGAGCGTCGAGCCGGGTCGTCGTGTCGGGCTGCGAGACGCAACTGGTGAGCTGGCCGTCGCAAAGGTAGTGGTAAGGAGCGACCGAGATCTTCTGTGGCCCGATGAGCTTCGTCTTGGCGGGATCTCTCCAGTCGACGTGATATTGCCAGACATAGATCCCGTCGTCCTCAAACTGTTTCTTGAGCTGAGTTCCGCCTGCCGCCAGCACGATATTCGGCGCTCCTCGGGGAGGCAGGTTCTTTCCATCCAAGTCCGCGTTGTTCAGGAAGTTGACGCCATCGACGGTGATGCATTGCTCGGTAGCGGGCTCGCCCCGCAGCATCCGAGCCCGGTCCAAGACGCAGGCCTGTTTCTGGATCACATCGTCGCCCGCGCTCGTGGCCACGTAGTAACCGTCCGGCCAGATCGCGAGGCGAGGGTAGTCCGGAAAAACTGGGCGCACGAACTCGTACCGGTAGTAGGACCCGAGCGGGTCTGGACCGACGCTGACCGCGAAGCAGATGGCATATGCGCCCCTCGTCTCGGCGGGCGGTCGGACCGAGGGCCGCGGCGCATCGACCGGCTTCTCGGCCGGAACAAACAGCTTGGCGGGGGCGCCGGGTTGCTTGGGAACCCCGTTCTGGCTCACCAGAGCCGGCCCACCGGAAACGGGAGGGGCCGGGACATTCACCAAATCCGGATCGCGGCGGAAGATGGGTAGGACCACCACCCAGCGATCCGCGAGCTGATCGTAGCGGACTAAGGCATCGCCGCTGTTCATCTTCTCGCCGGCGCCGCCGAAACCCTTGAAGAGGGTGTTCGTAGGCATTGGGCCGTACAGCACTTTGCCCGTTTCATTGAACCTTCGCCCCTTCTTGGTGAAGATGGCCATGCGCGAGTTGACGATCTGAAAGACATGGTCTCGTCCGACGGCCAGGGTGTTGTCCGAAGGGTTCCGGAAGGTCGTCGTCCCCTGTGGGCCCGCGAACCCCGAGCCGAGCCCGTCGAAGCTTGCCACGAGCTTAGGCGCCGCGGCCGTACCATCGGCTGTCTGTTCCACGGCGCCCGAGCCGGCGGGGGTTTCAATCTTTGGAGGGCTCGACGGGGGCGCCCCCTGAGATCCGGGTGCGAGCATGCCTGCCGGTGGTTGCGGCTCTCGATACCGGACCGCGCGGCCGCGAAGCGAGCTCAAGGGCGGCGACACATCCTGCGCGATAGCGCGCTGCACGGTCGCGGCATGGATCTGGACCCGAGCCCTGGGTTGGCCGGGCAGCAATCTCATGGCCAACACCGCCGCCAGCCCGGCTAGGGAAAATGCACCCAGAATCCCTCCCACCCGCATAGCGAGGATTATGGCTACGCGGGCGCCCTCAAACCCGGAAGGTAGCTTGGCGTGATGAACGCTTTGCTGCCTGCGCTCTTGCTATCTGGCAACCTTCCCGGCCGGCTGCCCAATGTACGCATACCGGGCGAATCGCCCGGGATCAAAGCGATTGTCCGGACCCTGATTTCTGCATTCGATCGGGTCGAGATTGTCGCGTTGGGCGAAGCGCACCAGCGGAAGCTGGATTCCGATTTGCGCATCGCCATGGTTCGGCATCCCGACTTCCCAAAGAAGGTGCGGTCCATCGTCGTGGAGTTCGCGAGCACTACGGAGCAGGCGACCCTGGACCGTTACATTCGAGGCGAGAGCGTATCGAGGGCCCAATTGGCTCAGGTCTGGAAGACCACGACTCAAGCGGCCAACGGCATCTGGGACGATCCGATCTACCCAGCCTTTTTCGCTGCCGTCCGCGACGTCAATTCGAAACTGCCTGCTCATTCGCGAATCCGCGTGTTCGGCGGTGATCCCGGACCGGGAGACAACCGTAGTCGTGAGACAGCCGCCGTGGCCGTTCTGAAGGAGCAGGTGCTGCAGCGGCACGCTAAAGCATTGGTGATTTATGGTGGCGCTCACTTCTATCGAGCGGCGCCCAAGGACTACCTTTCCAGCATGGGCCCAGACGTAGGAATCGTGAGGATTCTGGAAAAGGAGTATCCCGGCCGAACCTTCGCGGTGATTCCAGTGGGCTATCGATGGCCCTTTCCGCCCGAAGTCTTTGAACCAAACTTTCGAAAGTTCGACCGTGCACTCAAGACGCGGGTGCGCCCCGTTCTGGTGTCCCTCGAACGCTTGCCGTTCCGGGATTTTAAAGCCGCGGAGTTCGTTGGCCCGTTGCTGAACGCTCGCGGCCCAGGGGGTCCGGTGAGCGTGTTCAAGGGCAGCAAGCTGACCCTCGGCCAGATGGCAGACGCGTGCGTTTACTTTGGCGACAGCAAATGACGGGACGATTTGGGATCAACCTGGTAGCCCCGATCTGCCGGTGTCAAGGGATCTCCCCCATGGCTCGGAGCACGCGCATCGGGTCATAGTGCTCTCGCAGACTCACCAGCTTCCCATCGCGCACCTTGGCCACCAGAACGTAATCCTGTTCGTACGGCAGCCCGGTGTCTTTGAAAGTCGCCGAGCCGTGATACTCGGCCACAAACCTATCACCCTCGCTCAATATGGTCGGCTTGCCAATCTTGAAACCTTCAGCGAAGGAGGAAATGCGGGAGAAGAACGCCAGGCATGCTTCCGGCCCGTCGAGGCGCCGGGTGTGCCCTTCCGGGGCGTAGGGAAACTCGACCACAAGGTCGTCGGCATAGACGGCGGCGTCCTGCTCGGCACGGGGCTTTCCCGCGTTTTGAAGGTGACGGTGGAGAAGGTCGGCGTGGTTCATAGCGTCTGGCTCGTGGCCTCAAAACCATACCGCATCGCCGATGCAAGTACATCGATGTCGATATCTCTTATGGTTTTGAACTTGATGCAGTAACCGGTCACGCTCGCTTTACCGATCGCCTTTCCAAAGGTCTTGGCTAGGTACGTCTTGTCCTCTAAACCGAGAACGTAAACCGATATTCCCGTTGTGTTCGCGCTCAAGCCGATTTGATAGAACTCTTTTGATGACCCATCCGCATACTTTATCGTGTAACGACCGTATCCGATATTCGGATTGGCGACGACTTTGCCGTCGGAATTCTTGCCATCAGTAAACCATAGCCTGCTTTCCGGCGATACCTGAAGTGTGAGTTCATGCAATGCTTGCATTTCGCTTCGCTTAGGTTCGGGTTGGCTATCTAGATACGCTTGGATTTCTTCTTCAATGGTCATCTTCCGTTCCCATCCTTCCTCATCATATCGTCGAACGGCACGATCGAATTTCGACAAGCCGGGTAAAAGCGATGCGTGAGAGTGAACGACGACTTGGCGGTTTTGGAGCTGCCGCTTGGCGAGTGGATCATGAATTTGAGCGTGATTCTGGACGCCGGGAAAGGGGCGACGCTGGTCGATACGGGCGTACCGGGGCAGGCGGCGCTGGTTCTGGAAAGGCTTGAGGCGGAAGGGATCTCCCGGAACGACCTCAAGCGGATCCTCATCACGCACCAGGATATCGACCATATCGGATCGCTCAAGGCGCTTAAGGAGGCGACGGGGGCCGAGGTGCTGGCGCTGGACGTCGAGGTTCCTTACATCGAGGGGACGCTGCCGTCCCCGAAGCGGCCGTCTCCCGAACGGCTGGAGCAGAACCCCGGACTCAAGGCCATGCTGGACGCGCTCGAACGGACCACGGTG
>DATGIR010000229.1:0-2213 GCA_035295605.1 Fimbriimonadaceae bacterium
CGCCAAACCGAGAAGTAGGTCGCCTCCAAGCGATTCTCCTTAGCTTCTCGCTCACCGGGCGACCGGTAATCCATCTCAATATCAGCCCCCCATCTAAGGCGCAGGCCGAGGCTGCAGGCGGCGCTGGAGTTGCTGACACCCTGGCCTTGGATGGATGGGTCGCACTCGATCCAATTCATGCGGCCAAGTTGGTCAGTGCCCAACTGGCAGCATATGTTCCGAGAAGCCGAAAGCTGTTGGCACTGTTGGGGGCACTTGCAATCGGCGGAGTGGCTGTTGCTGGCATCGCCACAATACCTGGACCGTTGCTTAGTAATTGGGCGGTGACCCGAGAGCAGTGCGGCAACTTTCTAGTTGTTGAACAGTGTGTTTCTACGCAGTCACCCAAGGTCGACGCCCGCAGCTTGCGAACCAAGTTGGAGCATCGACTCGGTAGATCGTGGGATCTAACGGAGGTCGATGACAGGCTTGGAGCGAGAACACAAGTTTCGGCACCAGCCCGCGAACTGGTCATTTCGTTCTTGATGAGCTTCGAATTTCGAGAACTACCACAAGACATGAAGTCCCGTGTTGAACGAGTAGGCAGTAAACCCATTGAGTGCCGTGGTATGGAGATCGTTTTTGCGACGATTACTACGGATTACCGGGTCAAAGGTAATAAGAGTATCGAGGTTAATGCGTGCAAGGAACCCGGCGTCGTGAAAGACATCAATACGGCGCGATCCACTTTGGAGGAAGCCGTACTCGAAGAAATCCGCCCGTAGCTGACCACGAAGAGGGAGGAAATACGTAGATGAAGACCTGGGCGACAATGTTGCGAGTCGTTTATGCCTTCGCGCTTCTTTTCATCTGCATCATCTACTGGTGGAAGTTCCGGGGGACATCTTCAGTCGACGTCCACGATCCAAGTTTTCCTCGCCCAGCATTTGTTCCATCGATTGCAGTCTCAGCCGTGATCATGGTGATAGCGGCGATTGTGTCCGGATTTTCTGCGACCAAAAGGTCTGCTGTTGGCATAGCCTTCTTCGCTGCCATTTCTGGCATGATCATATGTCTGGGACTTCTTTTCAGTCACGCCTGCAATCCGACTAGCGAGATTTTTTCCACAGACAGGGTGACCGAGGCTTTGCCGTGGGCGACCACGTTCGCGTCAGTGTTTTTAGGGCTGCTTCCGAGCAAGCTGTCGCCAGAACCCGAAGAAGCCAAGCCTGTTCCCCCAAAGAGTTAATCCGACACAGACGAAAATGCTGCTGCCGAAATAGACCGCAGAGAGTCAGACGATCGCGGCCTTGTATCGCGTCGCCCGCGGTAGTTGACGGCAAAATAAGCTACATCGCGAGTAAAGACATCAGCTCCGCCCTTGCCTCGGGCGCGTCCCGGAAGCAACCGCGCATCACCGAGGTCACCATCACTGCGCCGGGTTTGCCGACGCCGCGGGCGCACATGCACAGGTGTTGCGCGCGGACCACCACCGCGACGCCGGCGGGCTCGATCACCCGCGCCAGGTCGTCGGCGATCCCCTGCGTCATGCGCTCCTGAAGCTGGAGGCGCCGCGCGTGCAGGTCGACGAGGCGCGCCAGCTTCGAGAGCCCGACCACACGCGCCGTCACCTTCGGCACATACGCCACGTCGGCGGTGCCGTGGAACGGCAAGAGGTGGTGCTCGCACGTCGAATGGAACGGGATGTCGCGGAGCAGGATGATCTCGTCGTAGCGGGCGGCGTCGAACGTCGCGCCGAGGATCTCTTCGGCCTTCTGGTTCACGCCGGCGAGCTGCTCCGCCCAGGCGCGCGCCACGCGCTCGGGGGTATCGACGAGCGCTGCATCGGACGGATCGTAGTCGAGCGCGACGAGGAGCGAGCGCACCGCCTTGACGACGCGGCCGTGGTGGATCATGGGATTCCGAGCGCCTTGTGCATCTGCATCGACAGCCTCCACTCCGGGTGCGAGAGCACGAACTCCACGCACCGTCGCGTGTCGTCGGCGCGCGCCGGCGAATCGAGCGGCTGCACGTAGCGAAGCGCCGCGCGATCCTGGTAGGAGAGGGGATCGACCGCCGGGTAGACCACCTTCACCTCGTTGTAGCGCTGGTCGACGATCGGCATGGGCGGCTTCGGAGACAGCGTCACCCAATCGACCGACGCCGGCAGCGGGTGCGAGCCGTTCGTCTCGACGTGGACCACCGAATACAGGCTGTGCAGCGTGTCGACCAGC
>DATGIR010000230.1:0-3290 GCA_035295605.1 Fimbriimonadaceae bacterium
ACGTCGATGATGAGGCCGTCCTTGATGAGCGACGAGTACCCCTCGTAGCTGTGCCGCCCGGCCCGCACCCGCACGCGCACCTTGTTCTCCCGCGCCCACTTGATCGCGTTCACCACGTCCTTGGTGGACTGGGCGAACACGATGACCCGAGGCGCGTTCTTCTCGTAGTCGAACCGCGCCCCAAACCCGAGGCGGGCGTCGGCATAACCCGGGTCGGTGGGGTGAATGACGCGTCCGGTGAGGGTCGTTGCCATACCTCTAGAATGCACAATCCGTCCTAGCACCGTAGGGACCGAAGTCTCTCCCCCCTCCGGCACAAAACCTCCCGGGCCCTGTTTGTCGCACAATGGCCTTCGACGATGGACGCGAGAATCGCCCTGATCACCGGCGCGGGAAGCGGAATAGGAAGAGCCTCCGCGACGGCGTTGGCCGAAGCCGGCTTCTCGGTCGCTCTGGCCGGGCGGCGCGCCGAACCTCTTCGTACCCTCGAGGCCACCATCAACGATGCCGGTGGAAACGCGATTGCGCTACCCGCCGACGTAACCGACGAGGCGGCCGTCGTCGCTTGCTTCCAGGCGATCGATCAGAAGTTCGGCCGGCTCGACCTCCTCTTCAACAATGCCGGCATCAACAGCCCCCAAAAGCCGATCGACGAGCTGAGCCTGAACGAGTGGCAGGCGGTCGTCGATATCAACCTGACCGGCTCGTTTCTCTGCGCCCGCGAGGCGTTTCGCATGATGAAGGCTCAATCGCCGCGCGGCGGCCGGATCATCAACAACGGCTCGCTGGCCGCCTATGTCCCTCGCGTGCTGGCGACGCCCTACACCGCGACCAAACACGCCATTACCGGCCTGACCAAGGCGCTCTCACTCGAAGGAAGAGAGTTCGACATCGCTTGCGGTCAAATCGACATCGGCAACGCCCAAAGCGAAATGACCGAACGCCGGTCCGAAGGGATGCTCCAACCGGACGGCTCCCGAATCCAAGAGCCGATCATCGACGTCGCCCACGTCGCCAAGGCCGTGGTCTACATGGCCTCCCTGCCGCTCGACGCGAACGTCCAGTTCATGACGGTCATGGCCACGAAAATGCCCTACATCGGGCGCGGCTAACCCGCGCGAATTTCAAGCCACGAAGCTCCCGCCCAGTTCATCCTCGATATGGATCCGAATGATCTCCTCGAACGAGGACTCGGCTCTAAACCCGAGGGCGTGAGCCCGCACCGTGTCGAATCGCTCCGGCCACCCTTCCACTATCGCCAACACCGCAGGGTCGGGCTCCCGCCGTATTCGCGCCGCGACCCGCTCGCCCGCGATTCGCGTCAACGCTTCGATCTGCTCGCCGACCGTCGCCGAAAGCCCGGGCATCGTCAAACTCCGCCGATCCCCCAAGCGTCGTGTGTCCACCGTCGCCGCCCGAAGCAAGAACTCCACCGCTGCACGCGGCGAGGCGAACCAGTGACGGATCGTTTCCGGCACCGGAAGCACCGCCTCCTCACCCTTGAGCGGCTCTCGGATCATGTTCGAGTAGAACCCGGAAGCGGCCTTGTTCGGCGCCCCCGGCCGGACGCAGATCGTCGGCAGCCGGATCCCGATCCCGTCCAAATACCCCCGCCGGGAGTAGTCGCCCAACATCAGCTCGGCCATCGCCTTGGCCGTCCCGTAGCTGGTCAACGGCGCCGAAAGGAACTCATCCCCGATCACCTCGGGAAACGGAGCGCCGAATACGGCGATGGTGGAGGTGAACACCACCCGCGGCCGGTACCCGTCCCCTATTGCCCGAATCGCCTCGAAAAGCAACCGCGTATTGTCCAGATTGACCCGGTATCCCTTTTCAAAGTCGCTCTCGGCCTCGCCCGAAAGCACCGCCGCCAGGAGGAAGATCACGTCCGGCCGGTTCAGAATGAGCCGCTCTGCCTCTCCCGGAGCCCCAAGGTCTGCCGTATTCACCGAAACCGGAATCGAACCTTGCTCGGGAGCCTGCAGGGGGACGATGTCATGCAGGTGCAAATGCTCGATCGGGGCGCCGCCGATCCCGCCGTCCGCCAGGATCCGGCCGGCAACTTTCCGCCCAACCATCCCCGCCGCCCCGATGATGAGAGCCTTCACGCGTGCCGCTCCAGCGCAAACGCCACGAACTCGTCCCCCGACTTCGTCCGCAGCTTCCCACCGCCGCCCGCCGCGATGACCACGTACTGCCGCCCGTTCACCATATACGTGCACGGTGTCGCGTAGCCGCCCGCATCCAGCTTCTTCTCCCAAAGCAAAGCGCCCGTCACCTTGTCGTAGGCGTGGAACTTCTCGTCCATCGTCCCCCCGATGAACACCAGCCCGCCCGCCGTCACAATCGTCCCGCCGAAGTTCTGCGTCCCGGTCTTCGGAATCCCCTTAGCCGTCAGCTCGGCGAACTCCCCGAACACGATCCGCCACGCGAACTCGCCCGTGGTCAAGTCGATCGCCGTCAGGTGCCCCCACGGCGGCTTCACCGCCGGGTAGCCGTTCCGGTCGCTGAAATAGGTGTAGCCCATGAAGTCGTAGCCGCCGCGGCCGTTCGCCTTGATCCGGCTGATGTACGGCACGTTGTTCGTGTTCAAATACAGCAGGTTCGTCGTCGGGTCGAATGATGCGCCGCTCCAATTCGAGCCCCCGTGGAACCCCGGCGCCACCACCGTCCCCGCCAGGCTCGGCGTCTCGTACCGCGCCCCCAGGTGCAGCTTCTTCGCCAACTCGCGCACGTGGGCGCGAGTCTCCGGCGTGATGTCGCTCAGGTCCGCCTCCGTCACGTTCTGCGGCTCCAGCGCCGGCGGCTTCAACGGAATCGGCTGGGTCGGCCACGCCTCCTCGCCGGGAATCGTCGACCGCGCGGCCGGTATCTCCTTCACCCCGAAAACCGGCCGGCCCGTCAGTAGGTCGAACACGAACACGTAGCCGGTTTTGGTCGGCTGGGCGATAACCTCCCGCCTCCTGCCGTCCTGGAGCACCTCGCAAACCACGGGCGGGCAGGGAAGGTCGTGGTCCCACAGGTCGTGGTGCACCGTCTGAAAGTGCCATATCCGCTTCCCGGTCCGCGCGTCCAGCGCCAGCGTGCAGTTGGCGAAGAGGTTCGCCCCCAGCCGGTCGGCGCCGTAGAAATCGGAAGAGGCCGAGCCGAGCCCGGCAAATACGATGCCGTGGCGAACGTCGACGGTGTAGCCCGACCACGCGTTTACCCCCGTCCGGTCCTTCCAGCCGCCGTTGGTCCACGTCTCGTTTCCGACCTCGCCGGGCCGCGGCACGGTGTGGAAGCGCCAG
>DATGIR010000231.1:0-3201 GCA_035295605.1 Fimbriimonadaceae bacterium
CAAGGAGATGGACGATCGCTTCAACTCCCACACGACCGGCAATGGGAATCCGCCCTAACCGAGCATGTTGACCGCGAATGACGCTAGCCAGTGCTCTCCGGCGTAGTCGCCGGACACCACATGGGCGACGCCTTCGGCGGCGTGCATGTCCGCGGCGGCAAGCAGGCGCGTGCGGCGCTCGCCCTCGGGCAGGCACATCCCGATCCGGCGCAGACACCAGGCGCGGCTCAGGTTGAGGCCGTCCAGGTGGGCGATTTGACCGTCCGTTCGGTCGGAGACGACCGCCGGGGTAAGGAGAGGCTCGAGCCGATCGAGGTCCGGCAGGAACCGGCCGAACCAAGTGGCGAAGTCCTCGTTCGAGAGCATGCGGCGCATGAGGTCCGCCTCCATCAAGCTCGGCGAGAAGAAATCGGCGCCGCCGGGCTCCAGGTGGGCCGGATAATCCGCGTCGTCGCCGAACCACGCACGCGCCTTGCCTGCCGCCATTTCGCGTAGTTCGTTGTGCCCGACCGCCGTGGCGTAGTCGTGGGCAAAGGAAAGTCCGAACGCCGAGTTCGGATGGGTCCCGGTTCGAATGGGGTAGGTCGCCTTCGGGAGGAACTCCAGGTAGCGGTCGACGATGGCGGACTCCAGCGGCCGGAGGTTTTGCGCCCACTCCGCCATCTCCGGATCGCCGGCATCACGCAGCTCCTCGGCGAGCTTGAGGAGCCAGGCCCAGCCGTAGGTTCGCTCGAAGCCGCGGCGCCCGGGCAATTCGAAGTAGGCCGCCTCGGCCGTCAGGTTCGCCGCCGTCAGGTGGTCGGCGAGCAGAGCCCGGATCTCCGGCGCCTCGGGGAGCGCGAAGCGGCGGAGAAGGCGCACGAGCATCCAATGGCCGTGGACGGAGGAGTGCCAGTCGAAGCAGCCGTAGAAGGCGGGGTGCAGTTCGCGCGGCGTTCGCAGATCTTCGGGGCCGTTCAACACCAACCCCGGCGCGTTCGGGTACTCGCGCCGCAGCCCGGCGAGGGGCAGCTTCGCAAATTGGGACGCGAGTTCCTCGGTGAGCTCCCACTGCATCAGGCCCTGACTTTAGCGCAGGCTAGGCAGTCGTCGGGTGACGGATAATGACTTGTGGTGATTCGATGATCGATCGGGGCAATGCTTTGGGCCGGCCGTCGGTAAACGAGCCGGTGGAGTAGGGGTCACCGTGTTCCTGTCCGCCATCGCGACCCTTGCGCTGGTTTCGCAAGGTGCCCCGGTCACGTTCCACGAGCCGGCGGCCCCGCTGTCGCGACTCATGCCCGCCCTGGCCAAGGCGTGCAACCTTCAACTGGAAGTTTCCCAAGCCCTCAAGACGGATGTCGTCTGCATCGACGTGCACGACGTGACACCGAAAGCCCTGCTGGACAACCTTGCCTGGGCGTGCGGGGCGCGGTGGTTGGAGGGCAAGGACGGAGTCTTCACCCTCATCGTTTCAGACACGCTTCGCAATCAACAGGCGCAAGACGAACTCGCACGGCAGGCGAGGCTCATCGTGGCGAATCTAATGCGCCCTCCCGACAGTGAGGATTCAGAGGGAGCCACACGACCAGCCACCACGGAGCCGGATCTTCAACGTGAGGTCTTCAGCGGGGAGCTCGATGCGACGCCGATTCTCCGGGCGTTCGACCCGTTCTTTCTCGCCTCCATTCCGGAGCGGGGCAAGGTCGTGTTCAGCACGCATCCTACTCCGTTGCAAAGGCCGTTCCCGTTCGATCCTGGCCCCATCATTCGCAAGATTCTCGCCGACTACAACGAAGCCGCAAGCAAACCGGCTCGCGACGCCGATGAGCCGACCGGGCTGACGCCGATTACGGGAGAGCCGTCCCGGATCGTGCTCGCCGTCGAGAAGCGATTCGTGGGAGATAACGTGCAAGCGATCGGGCACCTTCGCTTGCTCAACTCGCGGGGGGAGCGACTCGATCCACCCAACTCGGGAGGGGGTTCGTCCGGTGGCGATTTAGGTTATAGCGGTAAGGGCAAGCCCGTCACGCTCCCCCGCGAAACCCGACTCTTCGAGGCCTTTCAAGGAGACCGGCGAAGGGAGCAGATGAGCCTCGACGCGCACTTTTCCATGCCCGACGGGTACCAGCCAGCCCGAATGGCCTCAGCCGCGAGAGCCGAAGCGCTCGAAAGGTTCCTCAACCCGGAGCGCGTGGATCCGCTGACCTACAGCGGCGGCGTATTACGAGCCCTGGCGAGCGCCAACGAGCTGCAACTCGTCGCCTGCCTGCCCGATTCCTTCGGCGACTTTTGGAGCAGCGAACACGACGAAGACATCAAGTCGAGGCTCGCGGTGAACGGCAGCGTCGACGCACGCCTTGGGGGCGGATGGCTCAAGTGCCGACCAAGGGACCCGGTGGAGTCAGCCCGACGACGGCTGGATCGCCATCGGCTGGCGGGCTTGCTGAAACTGCTCGAGGAGCGAGCGTGGCTGGGCAGGTCGGAGGTCGCGTCGCTCGCCATGATGGGTTTCGAATCGGGTGACTTTCCGATGCTCGATTCGTGGTGCAAGATCGCACGCCCGAGCCTGGAGTTTGACTTCAGCGACGGCCATGACTGGGACGCCGCGCGGCTGTACTTCACCTTGCCGGAAGCGCAGCGCGACAACATCCATGGGCAAACCGAGCGTCAGGTCCTGCTAGCGCCCGAGATATTGGCCCAAATGCAACGGGCGGTATTCGGCGGCGAAGGGCCTCACCAGTTCACCGGGCTCTACCTTAGCGAACGCCTCGGCGAGGATGACGGCATTCTGGAGGCGGACGCGACCGACGCGCTCCCAGGAGGGTTACCCTCGTTCGCAATCCTGAAGTTCGACACCGCCAGCGAACGGGTGTTCCAGGCGTCGCCGGAGATCGTGCGTGCGCGAGCAAGGGTTATCGCGCTCGAACCGCTGCGCCAATTCGAACTCGTTCAGCGTATCGCGTTTGACCTTAGCCAGTTCTCGAACAAGCTGGGCGTGCCGCCTCCGACCCTTTCACTCCCCAAGCGGATTGTTTCGGGTACCCGAACGACGATCAGCTTTGAGCTGACTCTGGCGCCCGGCATCAAACTCAACGGAGGGTTCTCGTACGATGAGATGGATCCAAATACGGCCGAGACGCTCGATAAGTTGCGCGACGAGCTCAAGCCGGAGATCGAAGAGCAGGTCAAGGCTATGCAGGCCCAATATCGCGAATTCTT
>DATGIR010000232.1:0-5033 GCA_035295605.1 Fimbriimonadaceae bacterium
TCGGATTCCGTTCTACGCCGAGGCGGTCAGCGGCCTTCAACTCGGCTGTGAGCAGGTCGGAAAGAACCTGCTGCTTCACAGCCTTAGCCGGACCGCGGACTCGGAGGTCGTCTACCGAGAACTGGTGGACGGCATGGTCGACGGCCTCGTCGCGGCGATGCCCGAAACCGATCCGCTCGCCTCCCGGCTCGCCGGCGTGCACCTGCCGATCGTGGCGTTCGCCGACGCGATCCCCGGCGTGCCGAGCGTGGTGGTGGACGACGTTCACGGCGCCCAGCTCATCGCCGACCACATCGCCGAGCGCGGCCATCGCCGGGTGGTTTTCGCGGCCGGCCCCAACCTGCCCTACTCCGGCCGGCGTCGCCAGCACGCGCTGCTCGAGCGCGCCATGGCCCACGGAATCGAGGTCAACGTCCGCGCCCTCCCCGGCGACGCCGACCTGAACGAATTTGTCACCGCTGCCCGGTCCGAGGGTTCGACCGCGATCGTCGCGTGGAACGACGTCGACGCGCGCCGAATCCTCAACGCCGCGCAGCAACTTGGTCTGAACGTCCCCGTCGACATGGCGATCACGGGATTCGACGGGTGCCCATCGCCGTACAACGATCCATTTCCGCTCACGACAATCCGGTTGCCGTGGGCGGAGGCGGCCGCTCAGGCCGTCATCGTCCTCGACCGGTTGATCCGCCGTCAGCCGGTAGACGACTTCACGACGCTTCCTGTCAGCTTTGTGCGAGGAGCGACCACATGAAGCGTCCCGACTTTCTCACTCATATCGAAGGAGATCATTCACCCATGCAACGACGCAATGCGTTCACGCTCATTGAGCTACTTGTCGTCATCGCGATCATCGCGATTCTGGCGGCCATTCTTTTCCCTGTTTTCGCTCAGGCGAAGGCGCAGGCTAAGAAGACCAGCTGCCTCTCCAACGTAAAGCAGATCGGAACCTCGTTCTTCATCTATGGAAACGACTCCGACGACTTCCTGCCGAACGGCGTGGAACAGGGATTGAAGGATCAGTCCTACGTCACCGCCGCCGAGCTCATGCCGTACGTGAAGAACTTCCAGATCTTCAAGGATCCGGTTAGCTCCTACGCGCACGGCGCCCTGCAGCACGAGCAAGGCGTTGACAACGGCGGGCCGCCCCCGAACGCTTGGATCATTCCGCCGAACGACCCGTGCGTCAATCTCACGCAAACGCCGGACACGGTGGATCCGGCGTACTTCAGCGACATCTATCCGCCGATGGACTACATGATGAACACGCTTTTGACCTCCTATAAGGCGAACGCGTGCCCGACCGGCGGTCAGACAGGCGGCTGGGGCCACTCCGGCATCAGCATGACAAGCGGCGGAAACACCGGCGACGGAATCAACGGCATCGGCCCAGGCCAGACGACGTACACGAACATTGGCAAAGTCGTTCTCATGTTCGACTTCCCCGTTTCGACCACGGACTGGCCGGGGTTCTTCGTTCCTTCCTTCTGGGGACAGTGGACGGGGCAGCACTTCAAGCAGAACAATCTGACGATGCTCGACGGACACGCCCACTCGTTCCCGATCTCGAAGATGATCCCGGACCCGACGTACAACGACTCGTTTGGATCGGGTTGCTCGCCGGCGAACGCCTCTTGGTCGTACGGCAGCTATCAAGGGATGTGCTTCTGGTATTGGGGCACCAACTGGGCCGACACTCAGGACCAGTAGGCTCTCCCGTCTCGTCTAGTCATGGTCGGCTTGCCCTCGGCAAGCCGACCACATTCACTTCTCGATCTAGGAATGACATGAAATCATCGCTTTGGATGCTCACCGCGACGCTACTCGCGGGTTGCTTGGTCGGCTGCAGCTTTGGAGACATTCCCAAGGGCTCGAACGCTGAGGAAACGAAGAAGGCTTTGTCGGAGCAATCCCCCGAAAAGCAGATCCAGTATTGGCAGACGTCCCCGGCGCCGGCCAGCGAGAAGGCTGCAAAGATCAAGGAGATCGAGGAGAAATACCACATCACGGCGCAGGATCTCCAAAAGAGCCCCGGCGCAGCGGCCGGGACTACGCCTACCAAGCAGTAGGAGCTATCTTCCTGCGCGCCTAGCGCAGGAACATGTCGTCGGTCACGTCGCCCGGGTGCTTGGGCTTGGCGCTGCCCCTATCGCTAGGACTTTGCGCTAACGGTCTCCGTGTTAACGACCAATTAAGCGCGAACGAGACTTTAGACCCAACCTTAGGATTCCCTAACAAGGGGGGGGGTGTAACGTACTCATGACAGAAAAAAGCTGTCATGGAGGTACGTATCGTGTTTAGGCAACGACTCGCACAATTCGTTCTTCTCGGCTCTCTGATGCTGCCGGCAGGCAGTGAGGCTGCTCACTGGACACTCGTCTCGATGGGGACGAGCAACTACCCCTACTCCCCGACCGGAAGCGGTGACTACAGTGACACCGTGCTCGGTCAGACGTCCGTTAGCATCCCGTCAGGAAATACCTACGGGGGCGGCACCTTTCAAATGTATGGTGATGAAGACGATTTCGGCTTCAGCACCGGACTTGGTTTTTATGGGACCCAGAAGTCTTGGTCTCCGGTGAACAGCTACACCCAATACTTCAAGTTTGAATACAAGTGGGTCTCCGACAATCCGGGCGACACGCCCCCCGGGGTGGGGTCCGGAGTTACGGTGAACGGCTACTTGCTGATGCATGCCGAGTACGACGAGACGGTCGGGTCGACCACCGCCCTCGTCAAGGGGACGGGTTCCGACTCCGGCATTTTCAACTCCTACGGAGACATTCCCGCAGTCTGGAGCTGGCCGTCCGATTGGCGACAAACTCAAGTCGGAGTGAGCGACATCGAGCCCGGGAACGCCTGGGGATCGGGCTACCAGGTCACGACGATCGGCTCCAATGAGTTCTTCATCGTCGACTACGCCTACGGAACGCAGTCCGTGACAATGGACGGCTCCGACCACGTCGTGATCTTCTACCCGTTGTGCGACCTGCGAACTTCGGGATCAATGACGGGCTATCTCTCGCAATACGCCTTCGGGATTCTGTCCAAAGAAGACAAGCTGATCATGTATCAGGGCGCTGCCCAAATCGGCGGTCTAGCCGTCCAGTAAAACTCGTCCGACCACGTTCCTGCGCGCCTAGCGCAGGAACATATCGTCGGTCACGTCGCCCTGGTGCTTGCTCTTGGCGCTGCCGTCGCACCGGACCACGTTGGCGTGGCCGCTCGCGGTGACCTTCTTCGCCTTCACGTCCACCGTCTTGATGCCCTGATGGCGGAAGTCCATGTCGGGGTTCCCGTTCCAAAGGTGGGGCGGGTCGATGAAGCCGAAGTCGTAATACATTCCGTTCCCGCCGGGTAGCCAGGGGGCGTTGAAGAACGAGCTGGTGGCGAACAGAATCGTGTCGGCCGGCGTCCGGAGTTGGCTCATGCTCGCCGCGTTGCGGCAATTCGGGAAGCCGGCGTAAGTCGGATAGTAATTAAAGTCGCTGCCGATATAGCCCCAGTTGTAGCCGAAGCCGGAGCCGTCGCCGATCCAGGGCTGGAAGTGATCGGTCGGGTCGTAGCTTTCGTGACCCTTCATATAGCTGGCGAGCAGGCCGCCCTTCGGGTCGAACTTGCCGGGCGCCGTCTGAACCCCGAACCAGGTGGTCAGAATTCCAGCGTCGTTGTTGTACATCGCCAGCGGCGCGATGTCGTCCGAGTCCGCGATGTACATGTTCGTCGACTCGCCGAGCTGCTTGAGGCCGTTGACCGAAATCGAACTGTTGACCGCGGCTTTTGTGGCGATGAAAGCAGGGACGGCGATGGCGTAAAGGATGGCGAGAATCGCCAGCACCGTCATCAACTCGACCAAGGTAAAGCCGCCGCGCTTCATGAACTCCCTAGTTATCGGACGCTATGACGCCTGCCTGAAGTGCGAGGTTCTGGCAACAGCGGGACAATTTTCACATTGTTTTCACCCCTCCGGGGCGCCGGTCGGCGAAGCATTTGGACGGGCTACCCGTCGTATAACTGGGATGGGTTTGCGGATGCTGGACGGTGGATCGCTTTTTCGTGCCTCGCTCGTGGGACTCTCGCTGGGGCTCTCCGGCGCGGCGGCGGCGGCGCCGTCGGTGGCGCTCCTGCCGGTCGTGAACGTCGCCGGCGAAAACTGGGAGCAGCTCAAAGCGCGCCAGTCGAACGTCTGCAACTCTTACCTGCGGGACCAGTTCACCTCCCGCGGCTTCAAGATCAGCCCGGCCGACGCGGTACTCAAGGAGATGAAGACGGAAGGGATCGACTTCTCCGACGACGAGCAGCAGCGGCGGGCAATTCTCTTTCAGCTTGGCCATGCGCTGCGGGTGGACTTTATCGTGCTCGCGGTGATCACCGATACCCGGGCCAGCACCAATTCGCATGTGATCTACACGGACTCGGTGGGGCACGCCTCGGCGAAGATCTGGGTGCTGGACGTGGCGCACGAGAAGGCGGTGATCAGCGGCAAGCGGATCGACAGCGAGAGCGGTGGCAGCCGGCTGACTTACGACAATCGCGGCAGCGACCGGCAGGTGCAGGCGGCGGTCAACGCGCTGCGGGACGGGTTGAAGGACTTTCTGTCCGGCTGGCCGGCGGCGACCAAGCCGCGGCGGCGCTAGATACAACCTTATCCCCTTAGAGGTCGACCATCGTCGTACTCGATGTTCGCGCCCTGGCCGGTGTAGGTGTGGAGGATGGCGACGACGTAGCCCTTCAGCGCCCAATCCTTGAGCTCGGTGATGGGGGCGAACTCGGGGTTCAGGCTGTGCAGCTCGAGCCGTAGGCTCGGGTGCTTGCGCAGGACCTTGATAAAGTTGGCGCCGTCCGGCCGGCGGGCGACGACGATCGCGCCGATGGGGGGATCCGGATCGAGCTTGACCACCGCCCGCTCGGCGTGGTCGATGCGGGGCGTCATGCTCAGGCCGCTGGCGATGCACAGCACGTGGGCGTCGGGATCGCTCGAGGCGAGGAAGCTCGGGATCGCCCGGAACTCGGGCGAGTCGCTGGGCCAGAACTCG
>DATGIR010000233.1:0-2179 GCA_035295605.1 Fimbriimonadaceae bacterium
CCATCGAAAACGCAATGCTGGTCCACGCCGCCTGCGGCGGCTCGACCAACCTGCTGCTCCACATTCCCGCCATCGCCCACGCCGCCGGGCTGCATCGGCCAACCGTCGAGGACTGGATCCGCGTCAACCGGGCCGTACCGCGCCTGGTCGACGTCCTTCCGAACGGACCGAACGACCACCCTACCGTCCGCCTCTTCCTCGCCGGCGGCGTGCCCGAGGTGATGCTTCACCTGCGCAGGATGGGCGTGTTGAATCTGGACTCTCGCACCATCACAGGCAAGAGCGTGGACGGGACCCTCGATGAATGGGAATGCTCGGAACGCCGCGCTCGCCTTCGGGCGGTGCTTCGAGACAAGGACGGCGTCGATCCCGCCGACGTGATCTCCTCCCCCGACCAGGCTCGCGCCAAGGGGCTCACGAGCACGGTCTGCTTCCCAGTGGGCAACCTTGCGCCGGAGGGCAGCGTCATCAAGGCCACCGCCCTCGATCCCAGCATCGTCGGCGAGGATGGCGTGTACCGCCACCGCGGCCCCGCCCGCGTCTTTACGAAGGAGGCCGACGCGATCGCCGCGATCAAAGCCGGAGGGATCGTTGCCGGAGACGTGATCGTTCTCACCTGTTGCGGCCCGCTCGGAACCGGCATGGAGGAGACCTACCAACTGACAAGCGCCCTCAAGTTTCTCCCCTTCGGCAAGCAGGTCGCTCTCGTGACCGACGCACGCTTCTCCGGCGTCAGCACCGGGGCTTGCATCGGCCACGTCGGCCCTGAAGCGCTCGCGGGAGGTCCCATCGGCAAGCTGCGTGAGGGCGACACCATCGAGATCGAGGTCGACCGGGTCAACCTGACCGCGACCCTCAACGTGGTCGACTGCCCCGATTTCGACTCCCGTCCACCCGCCGAGAACCTGTCCCCTCATCCCGCTCTCCCCGACGACACCCGGCTTTGGGCCGCGCTCATCACTGCGAGTGGCGGCATCTGGGGCGGCTGCGTCTACGACGTCGACGCGATCAGATCGAAACTCATCCAGCCTCCGGCAGCCCATGCTCCCGCATCCAAACCCTGAGGGGAACATCCTCGTCCGAGGGCGAATAGAAGCCGTTGCAGCTGCCTCCGTAGCCCAGCAACTGCTTCCTGATCGGATCGCACGAATCCCAAAGGCTGGAAACCGTCATGTCGTCCTTGGTCCGAATCCACCGATACCCATAGCCGTAGAACAGCACCTTGCGGGTGACGTCCGACCAGTTCGGGCTGCCCGCGTGCCAAAGGCGCCGGTCGAATAGCACCGCGGTTCCCGGCTTGACCAGCACGGGTACGGCGTCTCTTGGCTGTCCCTGGCTGTTGGCCGGAATCGCCAGGTTGTCCTTCAGATGGGTTCCAGGCACCACCCAGAAGTTGCCGCGTCCGGGCACGCTGAGGTCGGAGAGGAAGTAGGCCACCTTGAGCGACAAGCGCGGCCTCGGATGCGTCTCGATCTCGCGATTGACTCGGCCGCTGTCCTGGTGCCAGCCGAACGTCTTGCCATCCTCGGGCTTGCCGCTCGGCGGCGTGATGATCATGTGCGCGTGGTAGAGGTAGATGTTCCAACCGAGAATCCCCCAAACCTTCGGCAGTACCGGCCCGTAATCGACCAGGTCCTGGAAGAGCTTCGAGTCGGGGATGAAGTTCGGGTGAAACAGCGCCCCGGCCGGGTCGAAGCCTCCGTCCAGGTATCGCTTGTGAACCTTGTCGGTCTCCTCGGTTAATTCCGCGACTTGGTCGGACGAAAGGGCATCTTCGATAGTGAGCAGCCCCGTCTCCTCGAACGTCGCCCGCTCCTCCGGCGTGATGCGGTGCTGCAGCCAGGTCTCACTCATGCCTGGCCGGATGTTAGCTGAGAACACCGGCTAAAGCCGGTGCCACAAGCCACTACAATAGAGCCATGCCCTCCATCGAGTCCGCGATCCAAGCCGAGTTGCCCGCCATCCAAGAGATCCGGCACGATCTCCACGCCCACCCAGAGCTCGGCTACCACGAGCGGCGCACCAGCGGAGTCGTCCGGAGGGAGTTGGAGGCGGCGAACATCAAGCACGTCGACGGCCTTGCCGGCGGCACCGGCGTCCTTGCCTACCTGCCTGCAACCGCGAACGAAGCTTCGGCCCAGACGATCGCCCTACGGGCGGACATGGACGCGCTTCCGAT
>DATGIR010000234.1:0-15207 GCA_035295605.1 Fimbriimonadaceae bacterium
ACGTGATCACGCCGCCGGGAACCCATCCGGAGTTCACGGTGCGCGCCGCCAACCTCGGCAAGCATGCCTTCAGCGAGAAGCCGATGGCGCCGACCGTGGCGGAGTGTCAATCAATGATCGACGCGTGTCGCAAGAACCGGCGGCAACTCGGGATCGGCTACCGGTGCCACTTCGAAAGCCACAACCTACGAGCGATCAAAGCGTGCCGATCGGGCGAGCTGGGCAGGATCAAGGCGATGACTTCGGACCACGGGTTCAGCATCGGCCGCGGCCTTTGGCGAACGAACAAGGCGTTGGCCGGAGGCGGCTCGATGATGGATATCGGGATCTATTCGCTCAATGCGCTGCGCTATCTGTCCGGCGAAGAACCGAACGAGGTCGTCGCGACAATCACGAACCCGCCGGGCGACGATCGCTTCACGGAGGTTGAGGCCGACGTCGACTTCAAGCTTACTTTCCCGAGCGGCCTCGTGGGTCACGGAACCAGTGGCTACTCCTGGCAACCGGGGAAGAACCAATACATGGTGGAAGGCGAGAACCACGTACTGACCGCCAACCCTGCGACCCCATACGCAAACCACATGTTCTTCATCGACGGCAAGGAGATGGAGGTCGTGAAGAACAACCAGTTCGCCGCGATGATGGACGGCTTCTCCAAGGTGGTTCAAGAAGGCGGCAAGTTCGGTGCGCCCGGCGAGGAAGGGCTTCGCGACATCCGGATCATTCAGGCGATCTACAAATCGGCCGCCGTCGGAATGCCGATCAAGCTGAGTCACTAAGCAGCCCAGCGATGGCCACAAACACCGACGACGCCGGCGGGGCACCGCCCAGGCTCGAGGCTCTGCTCACCGCTTGCTGCGGTGTTTGCTTGGCCCTCGGTTTCGCTCGGGTCCCGTACGCCGCCTATATCGGGAGCGCGTTTGGCGCGTATTTCGCGCTCGGCACCGCCTGGGAATCGCTCCGCGACCGCCGAGTCGACGTCAACCTCCTCATGGTTCTCGCCGCCGTCGGCGCCATCGCGATCGACCGGCCGATGGACGCGGCGGTGTTGCTCTTCCTGTTCAGTCTCTCCACGACGCTCGAGTCGTATGCGATGGCCCGCACCCGCTCAGCCATACAGGGCCTCGTCAAGCTGCGGCCGCGCACTGCTCGTCGGGTGGCGAACGGCTCGGTCGAGGAGATTCCCGTCGAATCCGTTCGCCTCGGCGACCTGCTGAGGCTCGCTCCGTTCGAGGCGGCTCCGGTGGACGGGTTGATCGTGGAGGGCCAGTCGAGCTTCGATCAGAGCGCAATGACCGGCGAGTCGATTCCCGTCGGCAAGGCTCCGGGGGACGCCGCCATAGCTGGCTCGCAAAACCTGCAAGGCACTGTCGTGATCCGTGCCACCTCGGTCATCGGAGACAGCACGCTAGATCAGGTGATCGAGTTCGTGCGGGATGCTCACCAGAAGAAAGCGCGCACGGAACGAATCAGCGACTGGATCGGCCAGCGCTATACGCTCGGTGTGATCGCGTGTTCCGCGATCTTCTTCGGGGTTCTACTTGTTCGTCACGTCCAGGGGAGCGCCGCGTTCTATCACGCCTTGACGCTTCTTGTCGCGCTCAGCCCGTGCGCCCTCGTCATTTCAACCCCGGCGACCACGCTGAGCGCGCTCGCCTGGGCGGCGCGGAACGGAATACTCGTGCGCGGCGGTGAGTTCATCGAACTTGCTGGCCGGATCGACACCGCCGTCTTTGACAAGACGGGCACGCTAACCCTGGGCCGCCCCGAGCTCATCGGCGCTTCGGTCTGGAGCTTGGATGGGGCACCCCTTGGAGATCGCCTCGATCAGCCTGAGGTTGAAGCGTTCATCAAAGATTCCGCATCCGTCGAACTTGAAGCCGGCCACCCCCTCGGCGAGGCGGTTGTTCGCTTTGCCTCCGCGCACCTTAGGGGATTGCCCGAAGCGGCCGATCGGCGGGTGGTCCCGGGCCTCGGCGTAACCGCGCTGATCCGCGGTGAGCGGGCGCTTGTCGGAAGGGATCGACTGTTGAGCGAGTCCGGAGTCGCGTTACCGGAAGAGGTGACTCAAGCCGCCGAAGCGGCTCGCAGCCGCGGCGAAACCGTCTCCCTTGCGGCATTCGGGAATCGAATCGGGATACTTCGCCTGAGCGACACGCCCCGTCCAGGGACCGAAGAAGCGTTGACTGCCCTACGTGCCGGCGGAGTCAGCCGGATGGTGCTGTTGAGCGGCGATACGCCCGCCACAGTTCACGCCATCGCCTCCGAATTCGCGATCGACGAGGCGCGCGGCGGCTTGATGCCGAACGATAAGGCCATCGCCATCGGCGAGCTCGCGGAGGGCGGCGCAACCGTCATGATGGTCGGTGACGGTGTCAACGACGCCCCAAGCCTCACTCGGGCTACCGTCGGCGTCGCGATGGGGGGGCTCGGGAGCGACATCGCCCTCAACAGCGCCGACGTAGTCTTGATGAACGACAGTCTGGGCCGCCTTCCCGACTTTCTCCGGCTTGGCAAGCGGTGCAACCGCGTGATCCTTGCGAACATGCTGTTCGCTGCCTCGATGATTCTGTTCCTGACGGTCTGCTCTTTACTCGGCAGACTGGCCCTCCCCTATGCCGTTGTCGGTCACGAGGGCTCGACCGTCGTGGTTCTGCTAAATGGGTTGAGGTTGTTGGCTGGACCCGGCAAGGCTCCAGCCCGTTCATAGACGGTTCATCTGGCGGACATCGAGGCGTTACTCCGGTCAGCGAGCATCGTAGCATGCCTACCGCAATTGATCAAGCCAACCTCAACGTCGAGACCGTCCAGGCGATCTTCGCCGCCTTTGGACGCGGAGACGTCCCCTTCATGCAGGCGCAGGCCGCGGAGGGAATCTCCTGGTACAGCCACTTCGATTCGATCGTCCCGTGGGGCGGCGACTTCTCCACGAAGGTCCGGATGCCGGAGTTCTTTCGCGCCATCGCCGAGAGCGTCGACGTCCTCGGTTTCGAGCCCCACGAGTTCATCGCGCAAGGCGATGCAGTGGTGACGCTTGGCTCATTCTCATGCCGATCGAAAGTGACCGGCAAGACCGCCGACACGAGATGGATCATGGTGTTCCGCTTCCGAGACGGCCTGGTCCATGCCTATGAGCAGTTCCACGACCCCGCGATCGCCGAGATCTTTCGGGCTTAGTCGGGCGCGCCTTACCAACACCCTCGCACGTCCCCAAATGGGGAGTCGCGCGAACGACCCCAGGAGGTTCGCATGAAGGTGTTGACGGAGTTCGTGGGAACATTTCTGTTCCTGTTCGTCATTTCGTTGGCGGCGACGTCCGGCTCCGTTTTGGCGCCACTGGCTATCGGCGGCGCGCTGATGGTGATGGTCTATATGGGCGGGCACCGCTCGGGCGGCCACTACAATCCGGCGGTCTCATTCGGCGCCTTTCTCGGAAAGTTGATGACCGCAACGGAGATGGTCGCCTACATGCTCGCCCAGATCGTGGCCGGCATCTGCGCCTTCGCGCTCGGCTATTACATCACCGGTAAGACGGTGGCGATCGAGCCTGGGCAGGGCTTCGACGTGACGAAAGCGCTGATCGTCGAGACCGTGTTCACGCTTGCGCTGGTCTTAGTCGTGCTAAACGTCGCATGCTCCAAGAAGACGGAGGGGAAGGGCTTCTACGGCCTCGCTATCGGCTTTACGATCGTCGTCGCAGCGATCGCAGGTGGCGGCGTTTCCGGTGGCGCCTTCAATCCGGCGGTTGGCATCGGCGCGACGGTGCTACACGCGACCCAGGAGCATGGCTCCTGGTCGAACATATGGATACCGATCGTCGGTCCGCTGCTCGGCGCCGCCGTCGCCGCCGTGATTTGGAAGGCACAGGAGTCCGCCGAGAAAGCCACGTAGGACGGGAGCGGTACATTCAGGCGGTGAGCCGTCTCATCGTTCAAGCCGTCCTTGTCTCCGTCTTCGCCCTGGGCTCCATCGGCGCCCAGGGCAACCGCTGGCAGATGACGCCCGAAGAGCAGGCGATCATGACCACGATGGGGAAGCTCCGCGACACCCCCGACGATCAGCGCGGTGCCGTTACGAAGGAACTCGCGCTTCGCATTCGCAAGCTGCCAACCGGCGGCAAGCGTGCGGCATTGGCCTATAGCCTCGCCAACCTCGCAACCGAAGGTGACTTCGGCCACTCGACGCTTCAAGAGGTGGCCACAACCCTCGCCGACGCCCTCCGAGACGAGCCACAGCGGGGCCGCAACGGCCTGATTCCGGCGCCCTACCTTGAACTTGCCAGCCTGGCTCGATACGAGCACGTGTCCGTACACCTGGATGACGAGCGTTACGCGGCTGCGGTCCAGGAACTGCAAGCCACGCACGACGCACAGGCCAAAGTCGACTTCACCCTCCGAGACATCACCGGTAAGGCTTGGAAGCGCTCCGCGCTGAAGGGGAAGGTCGTGCTCGTCAACTTCTGGGCCACCTGGTGTCCGCCCTGTAGAAAGGAGATGCCCGACCTTCAGCGGCTCTACGACGAGTTTCGAAAACGGGGTCTCGTCGTCCTCGCCATCTCGGATGAGCCCGCTCCAACCGTCGATCCGTTTATCGCCAAGCAGGGTTACACCTTCCCGATCCTGCTGGACCCCGGCCGGTCTGTGAATACCGCTTATCACATTCAGGGAATCCCGAACAGCTTCCTGTACAACCGGCAGGGCCGTCTCGTGGCGCAGGCCATCGACATGCGCACGCGCGGCCAGTTCCTCAAGATGCTCGCCCAAGCTGGTCTGCGTTAGCCACTAGCTAGAGAGGCCGTTGGCCGTCATGAGGCGAAGGATGTGCTGGACGGTCGCGGGGCTGCACGCATCCCGCCCGAGGAAGTCGACCAGACTCATGAGGTCGACGACGCCCGCCAACCGCTGCCAACCCTCCAGCGGTTCCAACCCTCCCTCGCGCAGCCCCTGCTCGATTCCCGCTGCGTAGCCGTCGGGCAGCTCGCCTTGATGTCGCAAAAGCTGACCGGCATCCAACAGCCAGGTGCCGGAGTGGGCGAACTCCCAATCCAGCACCCCGCTCAGCTTCCCCTCATCGATCAGGAGGTTGCTGGGTTTGAAGTCCCCGTGAGAGAGGTTGGGGTGCCGCGTCGCCGCCTCCAACTCCCCTCGGGCGGAATCCCATGCTCGGCGGACGCGCTGGCGGATGTCCTCGCCAACGCGCTCGGTAAGTAGCGGCCGGGACAGACACATCTCGAGGTAGCCCTCCAGTCCGCCGGCCACCGAAGGCCACGGTTCGTAAACAAGGAAGTCTGAATCGAGCATGCCGGCGGCCTCGAACCTCTGTCCGGCGATCGTCGCAAGCGCCCGGCCGATCGCCGGCGCCGCCGCCATAATCTCCGTTGCGGCGGCCTCCGCTGCTGCTTGCTGCAAGGTTCGCCCGGGGAGGTAGCTGTACAGCGACCAGCCGGCGGCGGTATCGGCGGCAAGAACTCGAGCGACCGGCAGGGTTTCGGCAAACAGCCCCATCAGCGCCATCTCTAGAAGCTGCGGCGCTTTATCCCTCTGGAAGATCCGGAGCACGGCCCGTTCGCCGATCTCGAGTTCGAGCCGAACGTTCGTGTTGGCCTTGCCCTCGGTGAGGGGGCGCACGGAGCTCGCCTTGAAGCCATGGGGTGCAAGGAGGGCGTTTGCCTCATCCAGAGCCAGCGGCACGCTCGTGGCCTGTCGAACCCAATCCTGCTCCACGGGAGTAGTTTGGCCGCGTGATATAGTGAGCCGTAGCAGGGGTTCTTAAATGGTTTGGCTTTCCACCGCCTTGTTCGCCGCCGCGGCCGTGTCGCCGCAGCCGTTCCCGGTCCAGTTCCTCCAATCGACCACCGGGCGGACCGTCACGATCTGCCTGGACGGCCAGTTCGTCGAGACGACCTTCGCGGGCAAGATGTCGTTCCGCGATGCGAACCACCAGTGGGCGTCGGTTTGCGCGGATGTCCGCGGACCCGTGCACCAAGGCCAATTCTTCGGCGTTCGGGCCGTGAAGACAACCCTATTCGGCGGCCGCGTTGCTCTGGCCGGCAATATCGTCGCGAAGTATTTCAACGACGCCCAAACCCCGGACCAGTGCGCGGGCCTTCAGCTCGCGGTTTGGAAGTCGCTGGAAGACGGCTGGGAAGAGGCTGACTTCACGAGCGGCCGGCTGCAGGCTCGCGCGTCATACGGCGTGATGGCGTGGGCGCAGTACTACTACAAGGCCGTGAGCACACCCGGTCAGGCGATGTACCTTCAGACGCTTAACGGCGGAAATCAAGGCGCTCCCTTCGCTGCCTTCGGCGGTGGCGCCGGTGGCGGGGGCGGACTCGGCGGCGGCGGTGGCGCCGGCGGTGGCGGTGGCGCCGGTGCAGGCGGTGGCGGACAGAGCCAGATTTCGCCGACGGTGAACTGAGCCCAAAAGTAGTAGCGCCTTGGACCCCCGCATCTCGGTCGTTCGCGGCTCGGTCATCCAGTGTGAAACCGAGGCGATCGTCAACGCGGCGAACGCCCGGTTGCGCGGCGGAGGCGGGGTCGATGGCGCAATCCACGCAGCCGCGGGTCCGAAGCTCTTGCTCGAGCTACAACGCGTGCACAGCGGCTGGGCCGAAGCGGGCGAAGTCGTGGTCACCGGTGGGCACGAGCTGCCCCACCGCTACATATTCCATGCGGTCGGACCTATCTGGCGGGGAGGAGACGCCGGCGAGCCGGAGGCGCTTGCCCGTTGCTACCGAGGCTGCGTCGAGCATGGAATCCGGCTCGGAGTCCGGTCGATCGGCTTCTGTTCCATTTCGACCGGAATCTACGGCTATCCGCTCGAACTTGCCGCCCCTTTGGCGTTGAGAACTGTCTCCGAGGCGCTGGAAGCTACGACCGAAATTGAGCAAGCTCTGTTCGCTATGTTCGGGGAAGAAGAGTTCCGTATATTCAGCCGCGCTTAGCATAGGGCGCGCAGAGCGGATCGCCGATCACGATGTCCTCCCATCCCACATAGCGGGAGGCGGCATAAAAGCTTTCGGCGAGCGTCCAACCCGACGTGTAGCGGTCCAGCAGGATCGTCGGCGACGCGATGGCCTGAAGCAGTGGCTCGTCGCAATACCCTTTGGCTCCGGTGGCCCCGTGACGGATCAGATCGGCGATCAGGGACTGCCCCCCGCTCGTGGGCAGAAACGTGCGGCCGCTCGTCGAAACCGCGGTCTCGGCGATGCCACCGGGATCGAAGCTGAGACTTTGATAGCTGTCGTTATTGAATTTGGGATCGTTCGAGCCCCAGGAGCAGTAACCCATCAGCTCGCCCCGGTGGCCGATGAACTCCTCCGTCTGGTCGAAGATGACCGGGAGACCTTTGGCTTTCAAGTTCTTCGCGGCGACAACCAGGTCGGCGTCCCAATCGTTGTAGGCCATTTCATTCACCACGTGGAGGTCCTGCTTATGGTCGACGATGGCGGCGCGGGGCACCTTCGTCAAATCGCCTAAGCCGTGCCCCGAGGCGACGTCTATGAGGATGCTGCCGGTCGGGGGCGACTGCTCGCTCGCGACAGCCGAGGTGATGAGACGCTCCGCCTCGTCCTCGGTGTAGGCGTCCAGCCGCGTCACCAGGTAGCCGCCGAACTTGGCGTGCGAGAAGCGCTCATGAGAGTTCCAGAAGTTGTTCGCCCAGCACTTGCCGGTGAATCCGGAATCGTTCAGCGAGATCGGGATCGAGTCCTTCCGGTCGGCGTAATCGAGCCCGGCGACGAATGAGTCCAGCGACGGCTGCTTTCCGCTGACGCCAAGCGGGGCATCGGTCAGGCGAATCGGGATGCCCTTCGTGAGCACGATAAAGTCGATCCCTGGCTTGGCCTTAAGGTACGCGCGAAGCGGCGCTTCGATCTGCGTCCTGAACGCCGCGAAGGGCATCGTCTCCTTGGCGGCTTCGGCCGAAGAATCCTGGCATTCCACTCTGAGGAGGTTCTTGACCCCTCGGTGCTGCGCGTAAACGCGGGCGAGGTCGACCGACACTTGGCTCGAAAGGTTCTCGACGATCAAGACGCGCGAACTCAGGCCGGGGGCAGCGACGGCCAGCACAAGCAGGGCAAACACGGGCGGAGCATACCAAGCGCCCGTTGTCAACAGTTATTCACGTTAACACAATTATTCATGACATAGTGAGTATAATTGAGAAGCCATGTTCCCAATCCTCCCGATCCTCGCCACCGTTGCGCCGGCTCCTTCCCACAAGATCCCGTTTCACTACCTTCACGAGGGAATGCCCCTCATCATGGTGCCCGTCGCCATCGAGGGCCAAGGGCCGTTCGAGTGCATCGTCGACACCGGAAACAGCAAAGCGGCGCTCCTCCTATCTGAGAGCCTCGCTTCGCAACTGGGCCTGGACCAAACCAAGTTCAAAGCGAGCCGAGGCTTCACCGTCGATATCGAGCAACGGCTCCGGCTTGGCCGTATCGGTCGCTTCGAGGTCGCAGGAATCCGGGTCAAGGATCCGGAAGTCGCGATTGCGCCGGCCCTGGATCAGCTTACGCAGCGTATGGGCGGGCTGCGCATCGATGGCAATCTCGGCTACCCCTTCTTCAAGGATTACACGTTGAGCCTCGACTACATCCACAAGACGATCGAGTTTTCGCAGGAGCCGGCGACGGCGCAGACGATTCCGATCACGGTCTCTTCGAGCAAACCCCTCATCGTCGTAAGGGTTGTCGCGAACGGCAAGAAACTAAGTTTCGTGCTCGACACCGGGGCGTCGATGACGTGCATCTCGAAGCCTGCCGCGGCAGAGCTCGGCTTGATCAAAGGCGCTGACGTTCCTTTGAACCTTGGGCCGGGAGAAAAGGGATACCTGTCATCGCTCGAGTCCCTTCGAGTCGGCTCAGCCGAACAGCATGACGTCAGGGTTGTGGCGGCGCCGTTTCTGGAAGCATTGGGCAAGGAGATGAGGCGCAAGATAGACGGCGTGCTGGGCTTCAACTTCTGGAGCAAGTACCGCCTCGTCATCGACTACCCCAACCAGCGGCTCGGCTTTGAGGCGCCAAAGTAGACTCCGCCCGTATGCCCGAGCAGGCGGAGAATATGATCGTCCGGGAGCCGCGCCAAATCAAAGCGCTCATGGATCCCTTGCGCCACCGCATCCTCAGCGCGCTGTGTCGAGAGCCCCGAACCACCAAGCAGGTCGCCACGCTGCTCGGCGAGCCGCCGACCAAGCTGTATCGCCACGTGGCCATCCTCGAACGGCTGGGCCTCGTGCGGCTCGTGCGGACCGAACCGAAGCGGGGGACCACCGAGAAGTATTTCGAGGCGGTGGCGCGGAGCTTCTCGCTCGGTACCTCGGGCCTCACCGGCCAGGCCAAGGGAACGGCGGAAGAGCTATTCTCGAATGCCTTCGACGATGTACTCCAGGACATCCGCGCCGCGGCAAACAGCGGCCGGTTGAGGCAGAATTCGACCTTGCTCGCCACCGGCCTGCTTCGTATCCCCGACGGCCGGCTCGCCGAGTTTCAAGGTCGCCTTCGGCGCCTGGGCGAGGAGTTTTCCAAGGACGGCGAGGGTTCGCTGTTCAAGCTGCTTCTGACGCTGAGCCCGGCGAACACTTCAGAGGAGTAGAGGCGCCGGTTCGTGAGCCCCATCTCCGTGGCCGCCCCCTCCGGGCACCTTGGAATGTAGGTTCCCGACGCTAGAAGTTTTCCACTTTTCACGCCTTTTTTCCACATTGGTAACACTTTAGCGAAAGTGTGTGTATCATAACTCTCGAGGCGATAAAAATCGCGAGACGAAAACCGAAAGAGGTCCGGCGAGGTGAAGCCCGCAAGGGAACAGCTAAGCAGGAACGCTTAAGGAAGTAGTTTCTGTTCGTTGCGGTTCGCCGCGCAGCGACGTAGGCCAGGCTGCAGCCTGGCCTTTCTCATTTGTGGACCCTAGTTCTGAACCAGACTTTTCCACTTTTTGGGCTTTTTTTCCACAATCGCAACGGATCGCCAAAACGTGTTGTATAACATTCTCAGAGGCGACAAAAATCGCGAGACGAGCCCGATAGGGGCCCGACGAAGTGAAGCCCGCAAGGGAACAGCTAAGCCGGATCGCTTAAGGAAGTAGTCTCTGTTCGTTGCGGTTCGCCGCGCAGCGACGTAGGCCAGGCTGCAGCCTGGCCTTTCTCATTTAGGGGTATCCGCATACTTTTCCACAAATCGCACTATTTTTCCACACTAAGTGCGATTTTCGAAAAGCGCGTGTATCATAAGAATTGAAGAGGCGATAAAAATCTTGAGCTAAGCGACCGGCAACGGTCACAAGGTTCCGTCGGTGCGGTTCGCCGCGCAGCGACATAGGCCAGGCTGCAGCCTGGCCTTCTCTTTTTGCGGACCCCGAAGGGCTACTTCGAGACGCCGAGCGGGCGGGTGGTTCCGCAATGCGAGTTGAGCCCGGTCGAGCACTTCATTGCCACCTTTCCTGCCTTTGGCGCGGGCGGCGTCTTGATGTGGGCGTGGTTGGCGTACTTCGCCGGGTTCTTCTTGAACTCGCCCGGGCACATGCCGCAGCAGAAGAAGTAGCGGTTGCCCTTGTAGTCCTGATACTTGTGGGTCGAGGTCGCGGCGGCGATGTTGACCTTGTTGTGGGTCATGACCGCACACATGATCTCCTTCTGAGGAGCGGCGAACGAAGCGGCGCAGGCGGCAGCGGCGAGAAGCGTGAACGTGGTCTTCATAACTGGTTAACTCTATTTTGGTCGGATTCGGGTCCGCGAAAGTCGAGCGGCCCGATCATTTGAACGCTCCGGAGAGGAATTGGTTCATCGGGAGGGCCGCGCGCTCCAGCTCAACCAGGCGGGCCGCGAAGTCCGGTGCAAGCGCTTCCTCCGGCTCGAACTGGGCGCCGTAATAAAACTGCTTGTTGAACAGGATCGGCTGCGCCGCGGCAGCCGCCCGCAGCTCCGGCGGCAACACCTTGCCGCGCTCCCCGTTGATGGTGCCGAACGCCCTCTTGAAGGGCACATCGTTCAAACGATCCTCGAGTTCGCCAAGGTTCGATGCAAGGTGTGCCCGCACTTTGCGAAGGGCTTCCGGCTCGAGCATGTAGTAGCCACTACCGTAATAGGCGTCTCGCGGCCCGATATGCACATAAAACGTCGAGGCAGCCCGGTCATGCTTCGCCTTCTCGCCGATGGCGAGGGAGGTCTCCGTCTTGTATGGAGTCTTGTCCTTGCTGAAGCGCACGTCTCGGTAGATCCGGAACAGCACATCCTTTGGCTCGGCGGCAAGGTTTGGGTAAAGCTCGCGCAGCCGCTCGATCAACTCGGCGGCGAACGCCTCCATCGGCGCCCTCACCGATGTCTCGTACCGCTTCTTGCTGGCGGTGAACCAGTCGCGGTTGTTGTTCAGCTCGAGCTCCCGCAGGAATTCGATGAGATCGGCGGGCAAAGCCATGTGGCTATTGTGCCGTGCCTAGTCGGCGAGCTTTCGGCGATAGAACGCCTGATACTTGAGCCGCGAGAGGTTGAGCGAACGCCAGTCGCTGCGCCTAAGCTCGTTTCCCCACCGGTCGCGCACGGCGGCTTTGAGCTTCTTTCCCTCGTCGGGGGAAAGCCGACCGACCCGTTCGGTGATCGCCGGCGCCGCGTCGACGCTCAACTCGGTCAGATAACCGATATCCGGGCTCCGCTCGGCATCCATATTCGTGCGCGCGATGAGCGCGTCGGGATTGAGGTAGTTGGCTCCGAGAATCACCAGGTAGCCGGCAACCAGCGCTCCGAAGGCGAAGCGGTTTCGGCGCCTGGTGACGATGGTGAACGCGAGCCAAGCGAAGGTGGCGGCGAGCCAGCCGATGAACAGCGCCGTGAAGAACCGCAGCTCGGAGAGTCCGTACGCGCCCACGTATAGGCGCATGCGGAGCAGCGCCGAAGCGAGGACGACGAATACGCTGGCGATGAGCACAGAGCTCAGGCCGATGTACCAGCGTCGAATCTGCTGTTGGTCGGCCGGAAGCAGCTCTTGCGCGCCCAGGATGACCGGGCCGGTGAGCGCGGCCGCGCATACGAGCTCGAAGAATCCCTTCCGAGCGTACTCCGCGTAGGTGAGGCCGGCCACGTCGGAAACTTGCGCGCCGCCCCCGAAGAGGTACCGAAGTTGGACCACCACAAACAGCACGAACAGCGCATCGATCAGCCCGAAGGCGACCCCGATCTCGGTGATTCCCAACCACGGCTTGTCGGTCCACACCCGGCCCTCGCGAGCCGGCGAATGCTTCGCCGGCCAGCAGAGCCGGCGGATGACGCCGCCCACCATAACCGCGAGAAGGATGGTTGCTCCAACGGTGGCACTCGCTTCGATCGGATCGAACGCGAAGGCCCGGACGAGTTGGCTATTGAAGACCGCATCGGCGCTCGCGAACAGGGCTCCGAAGATCAGCAGGATCGGCGCCGCGAGGAGCACGCCCCGAATCACGCCCGCGAGCCGTACGTTCACCGCCGACTCCCTCCGCCAGTCGATATCCTTGGCCACGAGCTCCGCGAAGTCAACGGTGAACCATAGCCAGGACATCACCACGTTCAGGGTGTAATCGCGGACCGACGCCGAGTGGGGGCGCCCCTTCTGGGCACGTTGAGCGAGGACGCCGACCGCGATCGCCAGGGCGAGACCGTTCGCAAGTTTCAGCGCGTTCGAGTCGCGCCAGAAGAAGCAGACGCTGAACACTAAGATCGGCAGCGCGAGCCACTTTGCGGCGCGCGAAATCGTTACCTCGCTACGGCGCAAAAGCCCGAAGGAGCACACGCCGGTGAGCAATACCCAAATGGGAAGGTTCACGCCCCACACGGTGCCCCGGAGGAGCAGGTTGCCGACAACGCCCAGCCCGACGGATACGAGAACGACGAGCAAGGCGAGCGGTGAACGGTTCTGCATGAGCCCCCCGGAATGCGCTTAACACCTGGAACAGTTACCGGGTGGGATCGGTTCCGGGTGAATTGTTCAGGGTGTTAGGCGCCTGGACCGGTTGCGGCCACGAAGTGGCTGCGCTCAGCGGGTTGCCCGGCGATGCCGATATAGTCGGTGCCGTGATCGTCGAGCCATTGGAGAAGCTTGGTCACTGAGGTTGTGGCAAGTGCGATGCACGTGTCGGCCGCCCCGTAATACATGTGAAGCGTGTCGCCGTCCGACCCCAGAGTGAATCCGCAGGGGAAGACGACGTTCGGTACGTCACCCATCAGCTCGTAGGGCTCCTTGGGGCCGAACATCCAGGAGTCGCCGCGAAGCAGGCCGTGGTCCGGGCGCTTCAGGTCGAATAGGGCCGCGCCCAGCCGGTACAGCGTGCTGGAGGCGGTGTGGCGTACACCGTGATACAACATGATCCACCCCCGTTTGGTTTCGATCGGAGGGCAGCACAGACCGATCTTGTTTGCATCCCACCAGGCGCCGCGGCGAGCCGGGAGGAGGAGATGGTGGCCGCCCCAGTTCTTCAGGTCCGGTGAGTAGGAGATCCACATGTCGGCCGACATGTCGGTGACCGGACGATGGACGAGCGCGTAGTTCTTTCCAAACTTACGGGGAAACAGGGCGGCGTCCTTGTCGTTCGGCTGCATCGTCAAACCGTAGCGCTCGAAGGTCTCGAAGTCCTCGGTTAGCGCAAGGGACACGCCCGGGCCGGTCTTGGTGAAGGCCGTGTAGGCCACCACGTACCGTTTGAGGTCCTCGACGTAAGTGATCCGGGGATCCTCGATGCCCCAGAGCTCCTCGGGATAATTCTCCGGGTCCGCTACGAGGGTCGGCGCGTTGTCTATCACCCAGCCATCGACGCCATTTGCCGAGCGGGCAGCGGTCAAGTGCGAGATTCCGCGTTGATCTTCCACCCGGCACAGCAGGAGCGTGGTCCCGTCGGGCAACATCGTTGCCGCGGGGTTAAAGACCGAATGGCACGGGTAAGGCCACATGTCGGCAGTCAGGATTGGGTTCGCGAGGCTTCTCACGAACAGGGAGTCGAAGATGTTTCTCATAGGCGGTCTACTTGACCAAAGCGAACTGGGAGGGGGCGAGCGCGGAGGTTGCACGGGTCTGCCGCATTGCCGCAGTGGCGTGGAGGAACGAAAGGGTCGACTCGGCGCCGCGGTTCATGTTGATCCCATGGGAATGCAAACCGTCGAAGCCGGCGCCGGATTCGGCATCGTACATCGGCTGGCCAATGTGGTTATTGCCGAGGAACCACCGGTAAGCCGAGTGGGCTCGGACAGTCCAAGCCCGGTCGCCGCTGAGACGTCTTGCGTCAAGGTACGCCGATAGCGAGGCGAACACGTCGACGGGTTGTTGGTCGAAGCGCGGTTTTGTGCTGCCCCGAACGAACACTCGATCAGAGCCGACCGGCTCGAAGTGGCCCTCGCTGCCGCTTTGAAGCTCGGCAAGCCAAGCCAGAGATTCTGTGGCCTCCGCGGCCACCCCGTGTTGATTCAGCAACGATGCGCCCTGCAGGAGCGCCTGCGGTAGCCGCGCGTTGCAGTACGACAAACGATCTTCAAACCAAACCCAGTCAGCGGCGCGATTCGTTCGGAGCAGTGCATGGAGCCTCGTCGTGTAGAGGGCGCACTCCTGAAGCAATAAGGGATCGCCCTCAAATCGATTCAAAGCCCCGGCAATGCCGAGCAAGGTGTACGCCCAAGCCCTCGGACTCGTAAAGCTCCGAACCGCTGGAAGGGCTTGACGAAAGAGCTCCGAGGCGACTACGCCCGAACCCGTCTCCGGTCGCCTGCCGGCGAGGTGTCCGAGAGCCCAAAGGGCACGCCCGTGACTGTCCTCGGAGCCGGCGTCTTCCAGCCAAGTTCGGTCGTAAGCCATGAAGTTGCGGAACCTTCCGGTGTCGGAATTGAATGCGTGCCGCACAAACGCGAGATATCGGCTGCCTAGGCGCTTGAGCTCGCCCCGGTCGTGCCCGTTGGCCTCGTACAGTTCCGTAATCAGTAAGAGAGCGCGGGCGTTGTCGTCGATGCAATACCCTTCGGTGTAGTTGGGCACATCGTGGGTCGCGTGCTGAAAGAGTCCGGTCGAGTCGGTCATCGCGATCAGGTGGCCAAGCACCGGAAACGGAATCTCTGTGACCGGTTTGGGAATTCGACTCAAGATGGGGCGCTCCGCCCATGGCTTGGCGGGCTCTTCGGCGTCACGCAAGATGCGCAGGTACTTGACGGCGACCAACTCCCATCTCATTTCGCGGCTGTACTCGAGGGCGCGCGTTTGGA
>DATGIR010000235.1:0-10219 GCA_035295605.1 Fimbriimonadaceae bacterium
ATCGAGGCCACGTTCAGCCGAAATGTCTTTGTCAACAACCTCTGCGCCGAGTGCGACTACGGCATTTGGGGTGGGTACAGCTACGACACCGACACCAGAGACAACGTGATCACCGGATGCCGGGTAGCTGCTGCCTTCGAGCACAGTCAACGCTGCATGTTCTACGGGAACAATCTCGTTCACGACAAGACCGGAATCCAGCTTTGGGGCGGCGGGAAACCCGACCCAAATTGGGGTTATGCCAAGAAGAAAGATGTTCGATCGCTTGAGAACACGATTACGCAAAACGCCTTTCACGACGTGCAGGGGCCGTGCGTTTGGTTGCGGCAGTCGGAAAGCGCGCATGTTGTTAAGAACTTGGCCGATGGGCTGACCAAGGGCATCGACTCTGACGGCAGCGGCAAGCCGTTCGATGAGACTTCACTGACCCCGCTGGGGGGCAACCCGTTGGTCGAGCCGGTCCAGTGGGGAAACGAACGCGAATACCCAGCTGACATCCCTACTCTCGTGACGGACTGGTGGAATCCGTTCGACCCCCGTAGAAACCCGAAGCCCAAGCAGCTTGCGGGAGGTCTTAACCCATTCGTGACACCGGCGGCGCGCCGGGGCCGGCGATATATCTTGGTGGACGAGTGGGGGCCTTTCGACTTTCGCTACCCGCGACTTTGGCCGCGTGGCGAGGTCGCAAGCAGGACAACGCAATTCGAGGTGCTCGGGCCCAAGGGCCAATGGAAGGTGGTTTCGGTGAAAGGTGGTACCGTCGTCGGCCCGAAAGCTGGGAGGACGCCAGGGTTCGTGACGCTCACCATGCCGGCTGGGGCGGCGACGGACGTCAAGCTGACCCTTGAGTACACGGGCGCCGAAGTGACCGACTACCGTGGCATCACGACGCCCGCCGGTAAGCCGGTCACCTTCAGCTTCAGCCAATTCTTCGCCCCCATCGACTGGAATATCGAGTTCTTCAAGTGGGACAAGGACACCGATCCGCGAAAGGACGAACACGCGTTCTCGGTTCTGTTGGCGGGTCCGCCGATCGCGACGGCAAAGTCGAGCAAGCTCGACTACAGCGGCTACGGCGAGTGGGCGCCCGGCGTGCCTAGCGACTACTTCGCGATCAGCGCGACCGGCGATTTCACGATCGGCGCCGGCAACTACACGCTCGACCTGACGACGGACGACGGGGCCCGGATCTTCCTGGACGGAAAGCCGCTCCAACTCTACGACTCGGACGGGAAGGCCGCCAGCGCCTTCCACTATCAGGGTCCGACGGGGTACACGGCCCCGCTCACGCTGGCCAAGGGGAAGCACCGGCTCTACGTGGAGTACTTCCAAATCGACGGCTACCGAACGCTTCAAGTGCGCCTCAAGAAGCGCTAGTCGCACTGGGAGGGCGGACGCGGAGGTATGCGTAGGCGCCGGTAACGCCCGGCGCGCCTGACGCGGACGGGGACGTCCGCGCTCCCAGTGGCGTCCGGGTCGAGTGTGCCACTGGCTTCAGCCAGTGGGATTTGGCACCGACTGAAGTCGGTGGCACGGGCTTATAGAACGACGCACGGGGCGTCGACTACGCTTCCGGACGCGGACGAGGACGTCCGCGCTCCATGCGACGCACGGGGTTCCGGACGCGGACGAGGACGTCCGCGCTCCATGCGACGCTCGGGGCGTCGGCTACGTCTGGGTGGAAACCCCCAACATTTCCAGCGCCAGCCTGGCCGTCTGGGTGATCGCGTCGTCAGGCCCAAGCTGCACATCGAGCTCCTCGAACCCGTTTAGCTGAGCTTCACGCCGCGGTCCGTCGCCAAGGATCGAATCCAGGCTCGCCCGGACGTTCCTTGGTGTGGCATCCACCGCGACGAGCTCGTCCACCACCTGGCGATCCAACAGGATGTTGGGGAGGGCGACGAACTTCGGACGCTTGATCCGCAGCAGCTTGGCCTCGAGCAGCATGGCTCTGGAGGTGGCGTAGATGACGGTCATCGGACAGCGGCAGAGCGCCGCCTCGAGCGTCGCGGTGCCGGAGCATACGATGGCCGCCTTCGAGCGGAGCAGCACGCCGGCGCTGTCGCCAACCGTGAACTTGTCATCCCGCCCCGGCGCCAGTTCCTTCCAGCGTCGCCTGAATGCGGATTCGTCCGTGCCCGGCGCCAGCGCGAACTCACCGGGGAGGTCCGGCAGCGACGCCGCGATCAAGGGCAGGTTGTTCGCCAGCTCATGCTTGCGTGAGCCGGGGAGAATCGCGATCTGATTCAGCCGCTCTGCCGGCGCCGCCTTCCGGCGTTCCTTTAGGAGCTGCTTCATCGGGTGGCCGAACCAGTGCACGTTCGGCGTCCCCATCTTCGTCAGGATCTCGGCCGACCATTGGAACGGGGTCGAAACCGCGTCATAGATATCCGGCGCCCACTTGGCCTGCCGGTCCCGCCGCCAGGAGCCGGGTGGGATGAAGGCGAGCACCTTCCAGCCGTCCAGCTTGGCGCGGCGCGCGAAGCGGGCATTGAAGTAGCCGAAGTCGATTGGAATCGCGACACACGGGTTGTCGCCAGGAGTCCGTTTGAGCACGCGCCGAATCCGCGGTGAACGGCCGAGCACCCGGGGCACGACCTTCAGCGACTGGCTGATGCTGATCGCGCCCCAAGAGGACGAGTCCGCGACAAGCTGATCGGCGAGCGCTGCCAGGCGCCTCCCGCCGATTGCCAGCACGGCTGGAGGGGTCGTAGAAAGCCGCCGGATCTCTTCCACCAGCGCCGCGCCGTAAGCATCACCCGACGCTTCGCCGGCGCTCACGAAGATCGTCATCGCCTACGGCTGGTCGCCGCGCCCGTTCCGGCCGCGATACCGTCGCTCCATGAACTCGAGCAGATACGTGACCTCCTCGGTGGCGGGCACCTCGGCGTGTACGAGGTCGATCGCATTCCTCAGTCCGAGTTGGGTCCGGAACAAGAGCCGGGCCGCCCGATGGAGGTGCAGGCGGGCCTCCTGGTTCAAGCCCAATCGCCGGAGCCCGATCGCGTTGATGTCGTAGGTCTGGGCCGGGCGCCCCGCACTGACCATGAACGGCGGCATGTCCTCGCCCACCCCGGACATCGCCTGAATCATCGAGGCTCGACCGATTCGGCAGAATTGATGGACGCCGGTCATTCCGCCCACGTTCGCGAACTGCTCGATCGTGCAGTGGCCGCTGATCCCGCAATCGTTGGCGATCGTCACGTCATCCTCGATGACGCAGTTATGGCCCAGGTGGACGAACGCCATCAGGAAGCACCGGTTCCCCACCCGAGTCACGTTGCCTTCGCCGGTCGCGCGATGGATGGTTACGTATTCTCGGAAGACGTTGTCATCGCCGATCTCGAGGAACGTCGGCTCGCCCTTGTACTTGCGGTCTTGGGGGTCGCCGCCGAGCACGGCTCCCTGCCCCACGAAGTTTCGCTTCCCCAACTTGGTTCCGGACTTGATGACCGCGTGGGAATCGAGCTTGGTTCCGGGTCCGAGCACGACCCCGGATTCGATGAAGCAGAAGGGGCCGACGGTGACATCGGCGGCCAGCTCCGCACCCGGCTCAACCAACGAGAGTGGATGAACGACCGCCACTATTCGCTCGGAGCTTGCTCCTTGGATTCGAGTTTGAAGCTCATCTCGAACGAGCACACGGGCTGACCGTCCACGGTCGCTACGCCGTGACACTTGCCCACCGGGCCACGCATCCAATCGAGCTCGACATCGAACATCAGCACGTCGCCGGGGCGGACCGGACGCCTGAACTTGATGTGGTCGATCCCGCCGATGAGCGGAATCTTGCCCTTGTGCTCCTCTTGGGAAAGGAAGAGCAGCGCGCCGCACTGGGCCCCGGCCTCGACGATCATGACGCCCGGCATGATCGGCTCGCCCGGATAGTGCCCCACGAAGAAGGGCTCGTTGATCGTCACGCACTTGTGCCCGGTGATGCGCTTGCCGGGTTCGACGATCTCGGCTCGGTCCACCAAAAGCATCGGATAGCGATGCGGCAGGATATCGAGAATCGCCTTAATATCCAACTTCAAGGTGGCTTAGGGTACCCGCGAGCTACCGGCTACGGGAAAATGCCGCGACGCATCGTCGCGTCCGCCACTCGACGCACGCCGATGATCAGCGCGGCCGTGCGCATATCGGTCTTGTGGGCGCGGCTGGTCGACTCGACCGACGCGAAGGAGGCGCGCATGATGCGGGCCAGCTTGTTTGTGACCTCGTTCTCCTCCCAGAAGAAGTTCTGAAGGTCCTGCACCCACTCGAAGTAGCTGACGACGACGCCGCCGGCATTCGCCAGCACGTCCGGCACCAGGAACACGCCGCCATCGGAAAATATGTGGTCCGCCTCCGGCGTGCAGGGGCCGTTCGCCCCTTCGACGATGAGCTTCGCCTTAACCCTGGGGGCGTTCTCCTTGGTGATCTGGGCGGCGATGGCCGCAGGAATCAGCACGTCGCACGGCAACTCCAGGAGCTCGGCGTTGGTGACCTTCTCCGCGTCCTTGAACTCGCGGATTCCGCCCTCGCGTCCGGCGTAGCGGTTGAAGAGGTCGTGGACCGGAAGGCCGTTCGGGTTGTAGATGCCGCCTACCGCGTCGGAGACGCCGACGACGGTGGCGCCCGACTCCTCGGCCAGCTTGGCGGCGGTTGCCCCAACGTTGCCGAAGCCCTGGACGACGATCTTCGCGCGGCCGAGGTCCATGTTGATGATCTTCGCCGCCTCCTCCATCGTGGTCACCACGCCGCGCCCGGTGGCTTCCACGCGCCCCTCCGAGCCGCCGAGCTCGATCGGTTTGCCGGTGACGACGCCGGGCACCGTGTAGCCGGTTTGCATGGAGATCGTGTCCATGATCCAGGACATCACCTGGCTGTTGGTGCCGATGTCCGGCGCGGGGATGTCGCTGCGCTCGCCGAGCATCATGTTGATCTCGGTCACGAACCGCCGGGTGAGCTTCTCGAGTTCGCGCTTGCTGAGCTGCTTCGTGTCCACGCGCACGGAGCCCTTGGCGCCCCCGTAGGGGATGTTGGCGACCGCGCACTTCCACGTCATCCACATGGCGAGCGCGCTGGTCTCGTTGACGTCGACGTCCGGGTGATACCGGATACCGCCCTTGGTCGGGCCCCGAGAGGAGTTGTGCTGGACCCGAAAGCCTTCGAAGACCTGCACCCGGCCGTCGTCCAGGACGACGGGAAAGTTAACGATTAGCTGCTTTTGGGGAGAGGCGAGGACTTTGTGGAGCCCTTCATCGAGCTCCAGGTATTGGGCTGCGACAGCGAGCTGCTCGCGGGCCATGGCGAGGACGTCTATATGTTCAGTCATCAAGCGCACCGAAAAGCCCCGCATCGGCCGTAGCGGCTACGCCGCCTCATCGGACGACCGGGGCCAATAACTTCTTCAGCAACGCGTAAACGGGAATCGCGAGAACACCGTTGTACACCGCACCTCGGATTGTATCCGCCAGGAATGAACCGATGCTGTGCGGGGGCGCCAGGAACATGAGTACCAGCTGAGCGAACACGGTGGTGACGGCGGCGATCACCCCCACCGCCGGCAGCGAGCGCGGGAGCTCGTTTCCGCTCGTCCACCCCAGCAGGAGTCCGGTAACGGTCCGGCTGGCGACATAGTGCTGGAGGTTCGCTCCCGATAGCGCCCCAATAATCAAGCCGTCGAAGAACCCGAGCGCCATCCCGCCTGCCCGGTTCGCGAACACTCCGAGCGCAGAGAGGGCGACGAGCATGAAGTCCGGCCGCGCCCCGAAGATCGCGAGGCGATAGGCGAGGGCTTGCTGAAGGACGGCGCAGACGAAGAGGGTGACGGCGAAGACGACGCCAACCTTCAACGCTCTCATTTCAGGACGAAGACCTCGCGAGCGGCGCCCAACGAGGCCCACGGGAACACGAGCGCCCGCTTTCGGCCGTAGTCGAGGTTCTCTTCGATTCGAAGTACACGGCCGACGGGAATGTTTGGCGGGATACGCGTGGAAAGGCCGGACGTCACGATCTCGTCGCGAATGTCGACGATCGCGTTCGGATCCAGAAAGTCGACGTAAAGCGAACCCGGACCCTCCCCACGAAGGAGCCCGGCGGGGGGCGGGTTGCGGGCGGCAACCGCCCAAATCTGCGTGACCGGCGAAACGATGAGCAACGCCTCCGAGTGACCCGGCTCGACCGTCTGGATCAGAGCCAGAAGGCCCCGGCCGGAAATGACCGGCATGCCAGGCTGGATTCCATCGTTCGATCCAACGTCCAACGTGATTCGGTTGTCGTAGAGGAAGGCGCCCGTGACTTCGGCCGGCACCGCCGTCTTGCCGGGCAGACTCTTGAACCGATCCAGCTTCAGAAGCCCATCGATCTCTCCCTGCCTCAACTGCACCTGCTGGGCGTAATCGGCGGCCGCGGCGGCTTGCGCGCGGAGCATCGCGTTCTCGCGCTTCAGGGCTCCGGCATGGCTAATGCCGTCAAAGAAGTTTGAGGTCGAGTTCGCCATGTGGGTCACCAGGACCGCCGGCGGTTCGGCCAAGCGCTGGATCAGCCGGCTGACCGAGTCGACCCTGCCATCCTGGCGGGCCCGAGTTTGCGCGGCTCCGAGCACGTAGCCGATGGCGATGAGACCGATGAAGAGCACGGCCTCTCGCGGCCAAGTTCGCCGCTCTAGGGCCGTGACGCCTTCTCCAGCATTCGGCGGATGAGGGGATTGTCGTGCATGCTCTCGACGACCATACCGGTGCCGATCGCAACGCAGCTAAGCGGATCGCGCGCGATCTTGACTGGCATTCCGGTCTCCTGCGAAATCAGGCGATCCAGCCCCCGGAGCAGGGCGCCGCCGCCGGCGAGGACGATGCCCCGATCCATCGCATCCGCGGCAAGCTCGGGCGGGGTGGCTTCGAGCGTTAGCTTGACGGCTTCGACGATGGCGTTGAGCGGCTCTGCGATGGCGAGGCGCACCTCTTCGCTCGTGATGACGGCGCTCCGGGGAAGGCCGGTGACGAGGTCGCGCCCCTTAACCGTCATCTCGAGCTCCTGCTCGAGGGGGTAGGCCGACCCGATCTCGATCTTGGTTACCTCGGAGGTGCGGTCGCCGATGAAGAGGTTGTAGGCCCGGCGGACATACGCTGAGATCGCCTCGTCGAGCTCGTCCCCAGCTACTCGAATCGAGCGGGAGTGGACGATCCCCCCTAGCGAGATCACCGCGACCTCGGTGGTGCCGCCTCCGATGTCGACGATCATCGAGCCGGCGGGCTCGTCGACTGGCAAGCCGGCGCCGAACGCCGCCGCCATCGGCTCTTCGATCACGTAGGCTTGGGTCGCCCCGGCCTTCTTAGAAGCCTCGATAACGGCCCGTCGCTCGACCTCGGTGACCCCGCTTGGAATCCCGACGACCACGGTCCGGCGGAGCAAGAACCGCGTGGAGACCTTCGAAATGAAGTGGTGAAGCATCCGCTCGGTTTGCTCGTAGTCGGCGATCACACCGTCCTTGAGCGGGCGCGTCGCGACGATGTTCGCCGGCGTACGCCCAAGCATCCGCTTCGCCTCTTCACCGACGGCGAGGACCTCGCCGGTGTCCTTGTTGATCGCCACCACGCTCGGTTCGCGAAGCACGATGCCGCGGCCACCGACGTGGACTAAGGTGTTGGCGGTACCGAGATCGATGCCGATGTCGCGCCCAAACTTGGTGAAGAGCTGCTGAATCAGCCCCGAGGCGCGGTTATTCGGCATCTTCGAGCTCGGCCTCTTCTCCGGTCGGATCGGCGCCCATGGTCTCCGCGCTAAGCCGCTTGGCCAGGGTTTCCTGGGAGATTGCGGAGAGGATCACGGCGTCCCCGGTGGTGAAGATCACACACTTGGTTCGGCGTCCCTGCGTCGCGTCGATCAGGCTGCCGGATTTTCGAACGCTTTGAACCAGTCGACGCATCGGCGCCGACTCGCTGCTGACCAACGCCACGATCTTGTCGGTGAGCACGTAATTGTAAAAGCCCACGTTCAGAACAGGCGGGGTGGGCATAGCGATCTCGACCGACCGTACTCGGCCGCGAACGAGGGTGGGCCGGTCACCGGTACCCAACCATTATAGAGTGACCGTAGCGCGCTTTGCTGCGAGGGCCTAGCTAGCCGCCGGCCGGGCCCATCATGGGTTTGCCGCCGCCGCCTGCCGCTGGGCCGGGGCCACCGGCTGCGCCGCCCATCGTCGGTCTGCGAGGACCGCCGGATGAGCCGGGTCCGCCGAACGGGCCGGGGGCGCCGCCAGGAACTCCACCGTTTCGACCCATGCCGGTCGGCGGGCCGCCGAAGGAAGGAAGTCCGGTTCCGCCGCCGGTCGTTCCGCCACTGCCCCCAGGCAGGCTTGCCCCCATGACGGGATTCTCAGCCGGAAGCGGCGGCGTCGCCGTCGCGACCGTCGACGGCGTATTCACCGGCGTAGGCTGTCGCATGATCATCGTAAAGCAGATGACGACCATGATGATGGTCAGGACCACGGACACGATCCAGGCGATGAGGTCGTTTTGGTTCTTCATAGCCGACTTGTTCTATTGTGACGCGTTTGGTGGGCCGAATCGTCACCGGTACGCTCCCACCTAGTGTCGGAAGTGCCGAGCGCCGGTGAACGCCATGGCGATCCCGGCGGCATCCGCGACGGCGAGAACGTCGGCGTCCTTCTTGCTGCCACCCGGCTGGACGATGGCGGCGATGCCGGCTTCGGCGGCAACCTCCACGGTGTCGGGGAACGGAATGAACGCGTCGGATGCGAGCACGGCGCCTCGAGCATCCTCGCCCGCTTGTTGTAGGGCCAGGCGAGCGGATTGAACCCGGTTCATCTGGCCGGCGCCGACGCCGAGAAGGCGCTGGCCGGCGCCGACGACGATGGCGTTCGACTTGACGTGCGGCACCACACGCCATAGGAACTCGAGGCCCGCAATCTGCTCCGCCGTCGGTTTGATCTTGCTCGGGTAGCTCCACGCGTTGCCAGGGTCCTCGTCGGACTCCTGCACGAGCACGCCGCCGCGAACACTACGAAGCGTAAGCGAGACCCCGCGCCCGGGGAGCGGCGCGGCGAGAAGCCGCACCTCTTGCCCCCACCCCGACCGGTTTTTGAAGATATCGAGCGCCTCTGCCGTGAAGTCGGCGCCCACGATCACGTCGAGCTTGTTCCCCTTCTCGGTCATCGCGGCGGCGGCTTCGGCGTCGATCACGCCGTTCATGGCGACGACCCCGCCGAATGCGGAGACGGGGTCGGCGGCCCGCGCCTCACGATACGCCTCGCCGAGCGACTTGCCCACCGCCGCTCCGCACGGGTTGCCGTGCTTGGTGATCGCGCACGCTATCGCCGGAAGATCGGCGACGAGCTCCCAGGCGCCATCCGCGTCGAGCCAGTTGTTGTATCCCGGGTCGATGCCCCAAAGAAGTCGGGCCTGGGCGATGCCGCGCGGACCGAGCGGATCGGTGAAGATCGCGCCGGCCTGGTGCGGGTTCTCGCCGTACCGGAAACCCTGGCTTCGGCGGAAGCCGACGGTGAGGGTTTCGGACTCGAGGGGATTCACGCCGACCGCCTCCGTCATGTAGCGGGCGATCACCGAATCGTAGTACGCCGTGTGGCGGAACACCTTCGCCGCCAGCCCACGGCGGCGACCCGCGAGCGAGCCGTCATCAATCGCACCCAAGACCGTCGCGTAGTCGTCAGGATCGACGATGACGGAGACGTTTGCCCAGTTCTTCGCGGCGGCCCTGAGCATCGCGGGGCCGCCGATATCGATCGATTCTATGGCCTGCTCGAACGTGTGCTCCGCCGAAACCGTTTGCTCGAAGGCGTAGAGGTTCACGGCGACGATGCCGATGGGAGAGATTCCCGCTTTCGTCATCGCCTCGCGGTGCTCGGGGAGACGGACGTCGCCGAGGAGGGCGCCATGCACAAGGGGGTGCAAGGTTTTCAGGCGTCCGTCCAGCATCTCCGGGAAGCCGGTGAGTTCGGCCACGTCGAGCACGTCCAGGCCACCCGCGCGGAGCGCGGCGGCGGTTCCTCCCGTGCTGACGAGCTGAAATCCGCGGGCGACGAGCCCCTGCCCGAACTCGACGATGCCGCGCTTGTCGGTTACCGAAAGGAGGGCACGCGGGGTCACCGGCCGGTCGCCCCAACCCCACCGCCGGTGGCGGTGGCCGTGTTCTCACCGGGCAATGGACCACCACCGTCCGGAGGGATCGGCGGCGGGAGGACGGTGACCTTGACCGT
>DATGIR010000236.1:0-4675 GCA_035295605.1 Fimbriimonadaceae bacterium
ACCTCCAGGTTCGCTGGATTATCGAATTGCTGCGGCATCCATGCGTTTGGCGTGCAGTCGACGAGCTCCAGCGCTTTGGCGATCGCGCCCTTCATGCCGAGCTCCTTCGGGGTGAGCTCGAACTCGGCGCCATAGGCGGCCATGATGCGGCGACGCTCGATCGACATCGATTCGGGCATGACCAGGATGAGCCGGTACCCCTTCACCGCCGCGACGAGCGCGAGCCCGATGCCCGTGTTCCCGGACGTCGGCTCGACGATAACCGAGTCCTTCTTGAGCACTCCGTCCCTCTCGGCAGCCTCGACCATCGAGAGCGCAATCCGATCCTTGATGCTTCCGCCCGGATTTTGGCGCTCCAACTTGGCGTAGACCGTGATCCGTGGATCGAAGAGCCGGTTGATCCGCAAGTGGGGAGTGCCGCCGATGACGCCGAGGATGGAGTCTGCCTTCATGACTCCTTCCTACTGGCCGATTCCTTCGGACGTCGGCAAGCCTTTCGCAAGGTCCTAAATATGAAACTCGGCAGCGTCACCGCCCCGCCGAGACTTGCGCGTGCTGACCTCGCTCTGCCGGTTCACGGTCGAGAACGGTGGGACCGACCCGGTGATCCACGCGTTGCCCCCGATGATCGAGTCATGCCCGATGACGGTCGTTCCACCCAGGATGGTGGCGTGCGCATAGATGACCACGTTGTCTTCGACGGTTGGGTGTCGCTTGGCTCCGATGAGATCCCGGGAGACCGCGTGGGCGCCGAGCGTAACGCCTTGATATAGTCGTACGCCGTTGCCGATGATGCTGGTTTCCCCGATCACAACCCCGGTTGCATGGTCGATCGCGAAGCTGCGTCCGATGAAGGCGCCCGGGTGAATATCCACGCCGGTGAGGGTGTGCGCCCATTCGGTCAGCAGGCGTGGAAGTATTGGCATTCCCGCCGCGCAAAGCTCATGGGCGACCCGGTACGTGGCGATCGCCCGAAACCCTGGATAGGCGAGCATGACTTCGTCGAGGCTTTCCGCGGCGGGGTCGCCCGAATACATGGCTTCGGCGTCGGTCAAAAGCAGGGAGTAGACGTCGGGGAGGCGCTCGATGAACCGGTCGACGAGCCCCTCGCTCTCGAACGGATAGAGCGGTTGGATCAACGCCTGAAACGACGTTAAGGCAACGCACAGACGATCGGCCTGGACCGCCAGGCTCGCCTTGTCGCGCCGGGTCGACGTCGATGCCAGGTGCGGAAACAGGAGCGAGAGCACGTGCTCTCCAATCGCGACTGCTTCACTTCGTGTCTGTGGAGGGAAGCCGGCCGTCGCCTTCGCGGTGATGCGTTCGATCAGCGGTGTGTAGCGATCGTCGGACGTGTTCATTGGACGATTCTACGGCGTGACGGCCCACCTGCTCCGACCGGGGACTCGGCCCCGGGTCAGGTACATTCTTTCGGCACGCGCTCGTAGCTCAGTGGATAGAGCATCAGCTTGCGGAGCTGAGGGTCGGAGGTTCGAGTCCTCTCGAGCGCGCCACCCCGATGCGAAAACCCCCGCGCCTGCGCCCCGGCGACACCGTCGCTACGCTCTCGCCGTCCTGGGGCGGCCCGTCGCGATATCCCCTCGTCTACGAGCTGGGTCTCCGGAACTTAGAGCGCCTGTTCGGGCTGAAGATCAAGGAGTATCCGACGGCTCGTATGGCGGACGAGGAACTCTACTTCAACCCAAAGCGGCGCGCGGAGGATATCAACGCCGCCTTTGCCGACCCGGAGGTTGGCGGGATCATCGCCAGCATCGGGGGCAGCGAGTCGGTCCGCATCTTGCCCTTTCTGGACCTCGACGCAATCAAGGCGCACCCGAAGATCTTGATGGGCTACTCCGACACGACCACGCTGACGACGACGCTGAATCAGGCAGGGCTCGTCACGTTCAACGGTCCGAGCGTTATGGCCGGCTTTGCCCAGATGCGCCACCTGCCTGGAGCGTTTGCCGAGCACGTCAAGTCGATGTTGATGGAGCCGGCGGAGACGTACGAGTTCTCGCCCTATTCTGGGTGGGCCGATCGATACGTCGACTGGACGACCGCAGGTTATGATGGCGAGGTTGCTCCATTGCAAGCCCACGACGGCTGGCGCTGGATTCAAGGCGAAGGCGTACACGAGGGCGTCCTGTTCGGCGGCTGCATCGAGGTGCTCGAATTCCTCAAGGCGACTCCCTGGTGGCCGGCGCCGGAGTTTTGGGAGGGCAAGATCCTCTTCCTCGAGACCTCCGAGGAAAAACCCGAGGTGCGAAATGTCGAGTACATGCTGCGCAATTACGGCTCGATCGGCGCCCTGGATCGTCTCTCCGGTCTCCTCGTCGGCCGCGCCCGATCCTACACGCCGGAGGAGAAGGAAAGTCTCTACGCCATGCTCCCCCGCGTCGTCGGGTTCGAGTTCGGGCGCAAGGAGTTGCCGATTGTCGCGAACCTCGACTTCGGCCACACCGATCCGCAGTTCGTCATGCCTCTCGGAATCCGGATTCAGCTCGATTGCGAGGCAAAGCGCTTACGGCTCCTCGAGCCGGCAGTCGGCTAACTACTCGGTACGGTAAGTCTTGGCCGCCGCGACGTATGCGAGCACGCTCCACGCCAACATCCCTCCGATCTGAGGCAGCACGTTGGTGAGGTGCTTCCCGTCGGTTGAGATGCCCCGCAGCGCCTGCGTGCAGTAGGAGAGCGGCAGGTTATCGGCGATGATCTGGATCCAGCGCGGAAGTGTGTTTGTCGGGAAGAACACGCCGCTTATCAGAAACTGCGGCAGGTTGAACATGTTGATGATCAGCGGAGCCGTCTGCTCGTCCTTGGCGATGTTGGCGAGCAGTATCCCAAACCCCATGAAGGCGCAGATGGCGAGGATGGAGGTCACCAGCATCTCGATGTAGGTGGCGGCTCCGTGAAGGAGTTCGAAGTGGTACAGCCCGACCCCGACGCCGATGATGATCGCGGTTTGCGCCACCGCCTGAACGGAGCGGCTTAGGCATTGGGAGACGACGAAGCTGAGCGGAGATGCCGGCGTTGCCAGCATCCGCTTGAGCACGAGCGCGCGACGAAGGCCGAGGAACGGAAAGGCGACGCCGAAGGTGGCGGTCGAGATAAGCGAGAACGCGATCATCCCGGGAAGCACGAAGTCGAAGTAGCGGAGCTCCTTGCCCGCTACGTCCCGGGACGTCATCTCAATCGGCTTCTTGAACTCTGGGCCGGCGGCGCCGGCTGCCGCTTGAAGGTTGATCTCGTTGGCGACGCCGCGGAGAATACCGGCCGCGGCGCCGCCGCCGATCGGATTCGCGGTGGAGGTCAGCACAACTACCTCGCCGTTTGCACCCGCTTCGATTGCGGCGCCAAGATTTCCCTGCTTGACCGCTTGCTCGAGAAGTGCGTCGCTCTTGGTTGTGAGCCGAATCGGGCCGTCCTTCTTGGCGCCCATTGCCTTGAGGACTGCGACCAGAGGCGAACCGCTTGCCACCAGCTTGTCAGAGAGTCCTATATCCGCCTTTGAGGGTCCACCCCCGAGCGCTCCGAACACGAGGACAAAGCCGAGCGGGAACATGAGCCCGAAGAATAGGCTGTTCTTGTTGCGTAGGGTGGCGAGCAGGGCGTACTTCGTGAGCCCGGCCGCGATCGCAATTTGTGAGGGCCGTCGGTCAGGCATCGAGGGACCTCCCCGTCAGATGGAGGAACACATCGTCGAGCGTGGCCGGCTGAATCTGCCGCTTCGATTCGAATCCCGAGGCGAGTAGGTTGTCGATCAGCTCGACCGGGGTTCCCTCCGCGATGATCTTGCCGCGATCCATGATGGCGAGCCGATCGCACAGCTTTTCAGCTTCGTCCATGTAGTGGGTTGTGATGACGACGGTGGTGCCCTCGGACTTCAGCTCCCGGATCACGTCCCACAAGCTCACCCGCGCCTGCGGGTCGAGGCCGGTCGTCGGCTCGTCGAGGAAGATCACGCGTGGCTTGTTCACAAGCGTAGTGGCAATTGAAAAACGTTGCTTTTGCCCGCCGGAGAGCGTGTTGTAGGTCGCCTTGCTCTTCTCGGTCAGGTTCATCTTCGCAAGAAGCTGCGCGGCATCGACCGGCATGCCGTACGCTACTCCGAACATTCCAAGAATCTCGGTCAGGGTCAAGTACGGGTAGTAGCCCGCCGACTGAAGTTGGATCCCGATCCGAGGTTTCACCTCGTTTGGCCGCGTCTGAACGTCGATTCCGTCGACTGTGATCGAGCCGGATGTGGGCTTGTTGAGCGTCTCAATGATCTCGAGCGTGGTCGTTTTTCCGGCGCCGTTGGGTCCAAGGAGACCGAATACCTCGCCTTCGCGTACCTCGAAGCTAACATCGTCCACCGCGGTCACCTTCTCGTATCGCTTAACGAGATGGGAAACGATGATGATGGACTCAGGCATGAATCGGCTCGGCAAGCAAATCATGGCCCAACCGCGCCGAGAAATATACTCCCCTGGGGTATAATTCGAGCGTGGGAATTCGGCCGCGGGTGGATCTCGACAAGGTGGGCGCTACCGCGAGCACGATCTGCGCGATCCACTGCTTCGTGACCGGGGTCGCCTTCGGCCTGTTGCCCCTGATCGGCCTTGGCTTCTTTCGGAGTCTTTGGTTCGACATCGCGTTCATCGGCTTGGCGGTCTTGGTTGGCGCGTTCGCC
>DATGIR010000237.1:0-7026 GCA_035295605.1 Fimbriimonadaceae bacterium
AGCCCTCTGGCGAACTGGGCCCCGAGGACCGGCCGCCATGGTCGTAAACGCCGCCGTACCGCTTGTCCCACCCGACCGCCAAGGTGTGGTCGGCGATCTTCTTCGCGATCGCCCAGGTCTTTGCGTCCCCGGATTTGCCCAGCGCGGCCGCCCCCTCCACCAGCAGGTAAGCGGTCTCGATGTCGTGCCCGTACGAGTCTTCGTCCCCCACCGGCGTCCAATCCGGCTTGAAGAACATGTGCAGGTATCCGCCGGGAGCCGCGACCTTGTCGCGAACGATTCCGAACACCTCCGCCAGCCGCTGCCTTACCAACTTGTCCGGCCAGACCTCTTGTAGCGCCGTGAGGGCTTCCAGCAGGTGGATGTGGGTGTTCATCGACTTCAGCCCGAAGACGGTGCCGATCTGATCTGTTCCGGCTCGGTGCGGCCAATCCATGCGGTAGGTATCGTCCGGCCCCAGGATCGGATTTCCCTCCGGGTCGAGCGCTTCGTAGTAGCCGCCGTGTGCGGGGTCGTGGGCGTGGGTCTCCAGCCACCGGAACCCCCGCTCGGCAAGCGCGAGGTCGCCGGGGTCGTGCGTCGCTCGGTACGCGGTGGCGCTCGCGTAGATCGCGTAAGCGATGCCGTAAACGTGCTTGTCCCGATCCGGAAAGCCGCTCGCGGTCCCCGCCCAGTAGAACCCGCCGTCGCGCGTGTCCCAAAATCGACCGAGCTCCTTGACCCCCGCCCGTGCGTAGCGCAGATAGCTGGAGCGCTCCTTCGGGTACCGCATCGCTGCCATCGCGGCGACCCACGTCAGGCGCGACTGATAGACGATCGACCGCTCCGACGGCTCGCCCGGCGACCAATCCTCGTTGTAGTTCTGCCGGAATCCATGTCCGCCCGGATCGACCGAGCGCGGATACCACCGTCCAAGCACATGCTCCCGGAAGTTGGCCTCCACGGCATCGGCTAGGTGCAGGTAGGCCGTGCGCGGCGAGGGCGGCGACTCCATGATCGCGAACAACAATACCGGCAGGCAGGCGAGCATCGGTTTGCCGGGAGGTTACTCGACCCCTGGTAGAGTCCAGCCATGCACGTCTTGGAGTCCGTCCTTTACGCCGAAGACCTCGAGGCCGCTCGCACGTTCTACACCGGACTCCTCGGCATGCCCGAGATCAGCTACGACCCGGCGCGCGACCTGTTTCTGCGGTGCGACCACAGCGTGCTGATCATCTTCAAGGCGAGCAAGACCCGGATCAACGATGCCGGCGTTCCTCCCCACGGAACCGACGGCGCCGGCCACCTCGCCTTTTCGGCCTTCTACGATGAGCTCGAAGCGTGGAAGCGGAAGCTCGAAGCAGCCGGCGTCGAAATCGTCAAGGAGATCACCTGGCAGAACGGCGCCAAGTCCTTCTACTTCAAGGATCCCGCCGGGAACATCCTCGAGTTCGCAACCCCCAATCTATGGGGTTTCGACGAGCCCGTCGCCCCGCCAATTTAGCGCGGCTGCAGTTCAAAAACGATCGCCTCGACGTCCTCCAACGCCTGAGGCTCGGTTACGTGAACCACACGCGGCCGAACCTCTTCCACCGACAACATTTCTCGAATCCTCGGCATCATTTCCCGGTCGACCCGGCCGAGCACATCCATCATCCGCTCGTCCATGCCCTCGAGCAGGCACCCCTCAGTCGCGTCCGACCTCGCCACCGTCGCCATCTCGCGTTGCCGCGCCATCGCCCAGTGCCGGCAATGTTCGAGCGGAAAGTCGAGGAACAGGATCCGCTCGGCTCGTGGCAGCCGCATCTCGATCGTCCAGAGCTGTCCGAGCCCGTCGACGATCCACCGGTCACCGGCGATGATTTCCGTCAGCCGATCCCGGACCTCCGCCTCGGGAGTCGGTTGCCAGCCGGGCTGCCACTGGATCCGGTCCATGTGATGTACCGGCAGGCCCAGCCGCTCCCCTAGCCTCAGCGCCAGCGTCGTCTTTCCGCTGCCGCCATTGCCGATAAGCGTGATCCGCCTAACCATGCTGGAACCCTGGCACCCTCAAATGATCTCCAACCCATCCCGATCCGGCAACTTCGGAAACGCCGCATGCGGCTCCGCCTGATACCAAAACGCGACGCTGGCGATGTCGTCCTGCAGCGGCAGATACCGCCCGTGGCTGCGCCAGCCGAGCGCCTGGATCGTCACCCGCAGGTCCGACTCGAATCGGATCGGGTCCATGATGTGCCACCGGTACATCCCGAACCGCTGCTGAACTTTGTAGTGCCCGTCGCCGCGAATCACCTGCGGCAGCCCCGCATAGGGCGTGTTGAACTCGGTGTACTCGAGGGTCTCCACGCCGTACGGGTTCACGCCCTTCGTGTCGAAGTCGTAGGAGCCGCAGAAGTAGTCCTCGGTGCCGGTGCCGCAGACGGTTGGGAACTCCCTGTCCCCGTCCATGAAGAACTTGATCTCCCCTTCGCCCCACCACCCGTCGTTGTTCACCCCCCACGCCATATAGGTGCCCACGAAGTGGCCGCGCCCCTTGATTCCGTCCACGATCGTGTAATCCTCCTTGTAGGGAAGGGGATTCGTGCGCCGGAACTGGGCGTGGAAGTAGGCGGCGTCCTCCGGAACCTCCGTGAGCGTGTAGTTGACCTGGTAGTAGACCGTGATGTCGTCCGGCGCCAGGTTTTCGATCGTGATCCGGCAGTGCTTCCGGAACGGCATCTCCCAGTAGCAGTTGAAGGCGCTGCCCGGGTTTACGCAAACCGGCAGGCTCGTCACCTTGGCGTACTTGCCCCACCCACACGCGAAGAAGTCGCCGAGCGGGCACTCCACCGAGGGGTTCTTCTCGCCGTCCCAGTAGAAGCGGATGATCGCGTGGCGCCAGACTCCCGTCGGCGTCAGCCAGATCTGCTGGATCGCTCCCGGCCCCTCGATCTCGGCCACGGTATACGTCGTGCCCGCCTCGACCTTCACGGACGGCGACACCTTCCAACCGCGACCCAACTCGCGCGAGGCGCGCGAGCCGGTTCCTTCCGTTGCCATTCCCGCCTTGCCCTTCGCGCCGTCGAAGTTTTCTGGGCTGATGGAGCGGGTCTTCGCGCTGGAAAGCCGGGAAAGGTTGCCGAGATGGAGTCCGAGGCCGTTGAACGCCGACATGGTTCGGACTATAGCGGTTTCGAGCCGGCCGCGGCATGCCGGCCGGTAACCCCCTTCCGGCCCCGCGCGTCCCTTCTGCATGCGTTGGATTTCCCGATGTTTCGTCAGCTTGGTCGCCGTCTCGGTCACCGCCCTCGCCCTCGGTCAGCAGGGTGCCGCCGGCTATGGCCAGGGTCGTGGCGGCGGGGGAATGGGCGGCGGCGGGATGGGCGGAGCCCCGTTCGCCCGCGGAACCATCGTGACCGGCAACCTTCCCGGCGCGTTCACGCCGGCCGAACGCCGATTCGCCGACCACCTCGACAAACAGCTCGAGCAGGAGACCCCAGCTCAAAATCTCTGGACCGCCCGGTCAGCCGTGCTCACTCCCGGCGACCGCGTCGAGTTCAAAGTCAAGATGCGCAAGGGCGAGACCGTCCTCGCCGGCGTTACGAGCGACGCCTTCGACCCCGCCCTCGCCATCCTCGATTCCAAAGGCAAGGAGCTCGCCAAAAACGACGACCGCGAGGAGGGCGACCAGTCGCCGTTTCTCGTCTACCGGTTCGCGGAAGCCGGCGACTACACCCTCAAGGTGTTGAGTTATCGCTCGGTCTCGGGTGGCAAGTTCGAGATCAAGTACCGCTCCTTCGTCGCCATCGACTCCGCCGTAGGCCCCGCCGATCACCAAGTCGACGAGGAAGATTCCGACCCGGGCAATCGGCGAATCTACTTCCGACTTACGTGCCGTAAGGGCCAAATCTATGACCTGAGCCGGGTTCAGCAAACTGCGGGGCGCAACCAGTTCCAGATCGGCCTCGACGACATTATCGGCCCAACCGGCGTCGCTCACAACGACTACTCGATCGTCCCAACCCCGGACGATCAGCCCGTGTTCAAGGCGCTGGCCGACGGCGATTTCTACTTTGAGTACAACGCGGCGCAGGGAAGCCGGGTTCACACTTCCTTCGACACCGTCAAGACCCTCAAGTTCGAGGACACGGCTTCGAGGGCCATCGACTTCCGGCCCGGCGAGCTCCAGCTCGTCGAGTTCCCCGTCAAGCCGTCCCAAATCATCCGCACCGCCATCAGCGGCGCGCCGATAATCGCTCGCCTTACTGCTCCGGCGGGGAAGAAGCCGGTCCAGCAAACCCAATACGAGGCGTACGGCAACGATCCCTCCGTGGCCTGGTTCCGGCCGGACATCCGGTCTGACAACGACTACATTCGAATCTTTCACGGCGAAGGCACCGCCCAGCTCGCCATTCGAAATCTTCGCCCTTCCGCTGTCCAAATCAAGCTTGAGAATAAGGAGGGTCTGCCGGCATGGGAGGACGGCAAGCCCGTCAAAGGCACCCTCGCCATCGGCCAGAGCAAGCTCTTCCTCGTCGACTCGACCAAGTCCGAGTTGATGCATGTGTCCGCGGTTGCGAAGACCTTCGTCGCTCAGATCGATATCTTCCGAATGGACGGCGAGCTCGCCAACAGCCTCAGCAACCGCCAGACGCTCGCCGCCGCCGATGACCTCTACTTCCCCGATCCTGACCACTTCGTCATCCGTCTCTCGTGCGTGGGCGACGGGGGCTCCGGTGATTACGACATGGTCCGCCAATCTCTCAAAGCGGCTCCTTATGCCCTGAATCACGTTCAGGATCTCAAGCTCGATGGCGGCAACTTCGGCCTCTACAGCGTCGATCTCGAAGCCGGGAAGCGCTACGAGTTCATCTACGACCTCAGCGACAACCGCTACATGAGCACGGACCTGCTCGATCAGGACGGCCAGTTCCTGACCAGCAACCGACTCGTTTTCGGTAAAGTCGTGGTCGAATACTTCATCCCCGCCAAGTCGGGCGCCCACCGCCTGTGGCTGCGCGGCCAGCCGGGCGCCTACAAGTTCCGCCTAAGCCCGCACGTTCCGCCGACCGTGGAAGGAAGGGGCTAGGCGTACACCCAACCCGGCATCGGCGTCGCGAGGCTGTTGTTGACGATCGACTTCTGCGAGAGCAGCCCGACCATCGTCCACTCGACGGCCTCGAAGACGCCGATCTCCGGCGGCCGCTGCCCGGATATCGCCTGCGCGAACCGGCGGCCCACGAAGAAGTCGCCGCCGCCGTGCCCCTGGTTCGCCGCCATATCGAGCTCCTCTCGCAGTTCATCGGGCAGCGCCGATTGGTACTCCAGCAGCGATTCCCACTCCCTTTCGGCCTCGCCGAACGCGACCGACCGGTTCGGCCCGTTCCAAACCCGGTGCGTCTCACCCGTCTCCACCACTCCGTTCGTGCCCTGCAGCGTATAGCCGATTCGGTGGGGCCGGTTCGAGATCATATCCAGCCGCAGCTCCAGGAGCCCTCCGTTCGAAAGACGCACCATCGTCAGCGTGCAGTCGTCGTGTAGCAACGTCGGATCCGTGTGAGCCCCCGTCCCGAAGCAAGCCACCGCGGCCACCCGAACCGATGGATCCGCCGCCCGAAACCATTGCATGAGCGGTCCCAGTTCGTGGGTGCAATACGTGTTGCCCCGAACCCCAACCTGCCACCGCCGTCGCCAGGTGGGCGCGCCAAGCTCGTTGCGATGCAGGAACCGGACCTCGTGCACGTAGTTCCCCTCGCCGTAGTAGAGCGGCCCGAGCCGCCCAGCCTTCGCAAGCTGCCGGGCGATCAGACACTCCTGGAAGAAGCAGTAGTTCTCCGCGAAGCTGTAGGTGGCCGCGGAGTCGGCAACCGCCTTCTTGAGTGCCATGCACTCCTCGATCGTCACCGCCGCCGTCACCTCCGAGAGCACGTGTTTTCCCTTGCGCAAGGCCTCGATGCACTGTTGGGCGTGGAACTGCATCGGGGTCGCGACCGCGACGGCGTCGACCTCCTTCAGCAAGCTGTGAAAGTCGGGATAGAGCTCCTGGATCCCTGCCTCGGACGCCATCGTCGCCGTCGCCGGGTCCAGGTCGCAAAAGGCGGTGACTTCCACCTCCGGAATCGACCGGATGCCGGGCACGCACGCCAAGCCCCGCTTGCCCAGAATCCCGACCCGAAGTTCAGGCATCGGGCCCTACGCGAACTTCACCGTCGCCACCGCCATCGGCGGCAGGTCGATGAACACGCCCTGGGTAGTCTCGCGGATCGCCGTCAACGGCTTGGCGCTCACCCGGTCGGGGTCGTCGAACGTGTTGTGGGCTGTCATCTCGGCTGCCGTGAGCACCCGCGCACCCGCCGCCTTCAACTTGTCCGGCACCACCTCCACGCATACCTCGGCGCCCTCATGCGGGTTCAGGTTGGCCAGCGAGAGGTAGTAGCTGCCGTCGGTCCGAGTCGCCGAGGCGGATACCGCCGGAACCGAGGCGTCTCCCACCGTGTAGTCAGGTGTTTCCAGCAGCACCGGCACCACTTGTCCGCCCTGGTGCACCTGGAACATCTCGAACACCCAGTAGGTCGGCGTTCGAAGCATCTTCGGCCCGTCCGTGAGGATCACCGCCTGCAGCACGTTCACCATCTGCGCGATGTTCGCCATCACGATCCGGTTGGCGTATCGGTGGAAGATGTGGAAGTGAACGGCTGCGACCAGGGCGTCGCGTAGCGAGTTCTGCTGGAAGAGGAAGCCCGGATTCGTGCCCGGCTCGACCGCGTACCACGTCCCCCACTCATCCACCGCCATCCCGACGTGCCGGTCCGGGTCGTGCCGGTCCATCACCTCGCAATGCCCCTTGATCAGCGAATCCATGCCGAGCGCGGTGTGCAGAATGTCGAACCACGCCGCCTCGTCGAAGTGGATCGCGCTGCCGGAGGGTGGCCACTTGCCGTGCGCCACCGTGTAGTTGTGGACCGAGAGCCCGTTCATCCGGCGCCCGACGTTCTCCATCATCACCTCGGTCCAATGCTCGTCGCGCGAGTTGGGCCCGACCGCGATCCGGTACACCCGGTTCCCGGA
>DATGIR010000238.1:0-3566 GCA_035295605.1 Fimbriimonadaceae bacterium
TCGCGGCGGTCCTGCGGGTCGCGGCGGTCCTGCTCGTCGACTTCCGCGCCGGCCCTCGCTTCGCCACCGGCCCTCGCTTCGCCGCGCTTGTCGCACGTGTGGGCCGGGCTGCCGCCGCGCGAGCGGTGCTCTTGGCGCCCGCCCGGGCGGTACGAGCGGTGCTCTTGGTCGCCGTTCGTGCGGTCCGGGCCGTTGCGGTTGCACCCTTTCGCGCCGCGGTTGCGGTGCGCTTGGTGCCGCGCGCAGCTGCCTTTCCCGACTTCTGGGCCCGATGGGTGGCCCGCTCCCCGGTCTCTTTGGCCTGGCGGGTGGCCCGGATGGCGCGCTCGCTGACCTCGCTGGCCCGCGCCCGGGTCCGGCTGGCCGTCCGTCGGGCAACCGATGACCCTCGGGGCCTCGACGCCGGCTTCTTGCGCCCCATGACCGTCGCGATCACGTCCTGCACCGCCGTGACGCTCCCCTGAGCGAGGCCGCTTAGGGTGTCGCCGATGCGGTCAGCAACGGCTGCCGCTGTGCCAAGGGCGAGGTTCGCAGGGGGGGTATCCGGTGTACGCGGGTGCGGATGGGTCGGAGCGATCGCGCGTGCCTCCTCGAGCGCATCGCCCAGCACGTTGAGAGCGTGGCGGCCGAGTTCGTCCCGCACCATCGGAAAGAGCTTGCCCTCCTCCTCGTCGACATGGTGCCGGACGTTCTCAATCAGCACCGTTGCCTTGGCGGTAAACCGCTCATCCTCCGGGTCAAGACCGTCGAGCTCCGACAGCACCCATTTTACGATGTGGTGCTCTTCAAGGCTCTCGAGAGTCTCTTGCTCACTGCCGGGTACGGTGGCCCGCACAACGGGGTAGAACAACTGCTCCTCGATAGCTGCGTGAACCGAGAGTTCCTCGATGATGCGATCCATCAGTTCGCGTTTTTCGGCCATCGCCCGGGGAGATGCCTTTTCGAACCTCTTGAAGAGCTGGGCGACTGTCTTATGGTCAGACTTGAGCAAACTGATGGCGTCCATGCGTCTTTGCTACCCACAGCCGCGGTCGCGCAATCTAAAGTTCGCAGACGCGCCTGCTGGTTAGGCGCTGCGCCCCCCGGGGTAGTACCGACAGCATGTATATCGGCATTGGAACGGTTGTCTTCATCCTCGTCGTCTTGCTCATCATCGGCCTACTGCGGCGCGCGTAGCAACGCGCCCTTCGGCGTAGCAACGCGCCCTTCGATTGCGCCGGCCCGTCGGGTTCAGCGCCGACGTAAATCGCGCCAATCGTCGGCCTCGACTTCGACGTCGAACTTCTTGGCTGCCTTCAGAATTCGCTGCCAGGCCCTGTCGCGCTTGGCATCGCTGACATCCTCAACCTGGGTAAAGCGGGCAATCGCGTTCCGCACATGTGCAGCGTCATTGAGAGGCTCTTTCCGCTCCTCGGGAAACGCGAACGATTGCTTGGGTAGACGGTTCTGAGTAGCCGCGCTCATTCCCTCCCCTTTCGGGATCCGAGCGCCCCGAGCGCGAGCGCTTTGGGCCTCGCGGGCCTTCTCAAGGTTCTTTCGTGCCGCTTGTTTTTGCTTCTGAGTTGCCATTCTTGAGAGCTACCCCCTCGTCCGGATGCTTCAACCGTTTCTCCAGAAAGCGGATTGGTACGTTCGTCACCCCGTAAAGGGCGACGGTGATGAGGGCCGGCCCCACAAGTTGCGCTCCGCACGCGGCGCCGATCGCCGCGCTGACCCAGACCGAGGCCGCGGTCGTGAGCCCGTGCACGTCGTCTCGGCGTATGAAGATGAGCCCGGCACCTATGAAGCCGACTCCGGTAACGATTTGAGCCGCCACTCGAGACGGATCCAGGGTCACCTGCGGGCCGAGCACGTCGTGGAACCCGAACTTGGATACGAGCACGAACAGGGCAGCACCCACGGAGATGAGCGCGTGGGTCCGCATGCCCGCGTCCTTCCGCCGCAGCTCGCGTTCGAGTCCGATAGCGGCGCCGGTCACCAGCGCCAACGCTAAAAGGCCGAGCTGCACCCACCCGTTGGCGTTTGGGCCGCCAAACATCGTCGATCACCACCAACAGTCATCAACAGTCGTAGCCGCCTTGTGCGTACCCGCTGTCGCCGAGCCTGAATCGCTCGTTCCTCGCCGCTCTGTGTGCCCGACCTGAAGGCCGAGGGCTAGCTCACCGAGGCCGTGGCCGCCGTCAGGCCGCTTGCCTTCGCGACACCACTGGGAGGAGGTTGGTGCCGGGCGAGCGTCGGCTCACCACGTCCCGCCCGCTTGGATTCGTACATGGCGCGGTCGGCCGACTCCATGAGACCGGTCGCTGAGGCCCCCAACTCGTCGGTCCACGCCACGCCGATGCTCGCTCTCACGGGTGACAGTGTGCTGAATACGCGTTCACCGAGGGATCGCGCGGTCCGCATCGCCTCGGAGGGACTGAGCACGTTGGCGCAGACGACGAACTCATCGCCGCCGATGCGCCCGAGGAGGTCGTCGGCTCGGAGCGCGCTCCGGAGGCCGCCCGCAACCGTGACGAGGAAGTCGTCACCGGCGGCGTGGCCGTGCTCGTCGTTGATCTGCTTGAACCCGTCCAGGTCAAGGAAGATGACCGCAGTTCCGGTGCCAGTCTTTCCACCGGGCGACGCGGGCTTGTCCAGACGGCTCTGGATGGCGACGATGGTCGCATCGCGGTTGAGGCATCCGGTCAGCACGTCGCTCGCGGCTCGCTCCTCGAGGACGCGGCGCGCATTGACCATCTCGGTCACGTCCTTGACGCTTCCAGTGATGCCGGTGACGTTGCCTTCGGCGTCGAGGAGGGGACGTGCACTGACGAGGAAGTGACGCCGGCGACTCGGCTCTGCTCCAGCGCTGACTTCGAGATCGCAGGGCGCGCCGGCCGCAGTCTCTTGGATGGCGGCTCGCAGCTCAACGCGGTGCTCTGGCAGCATCCCCGCGAACTGCTCGTCGATCGTTGCTGCCGCGAAGATCCCGGTCATCTCGCCAAGCGGCCGGTTGGCGAACAACAGAACGCCCGTGACATCGGCATGGAAGAGACCGACAGGCACCGTATCGGTGAGCTGCGCGAGTAACTGCTCTCTCGCGCGAAGGGCATCATGCGCGGCCATCTCTTCGGAGATGTCCAGCACTTGGGCCAGGATGTCACCTTCCGGTTCGGCAAGCCGGTTGTGGTTTGTGATCTCGAGCCAGACCCACGATCCGTCACGATGGCGATGGCGGACCCGGTTCGGCTTGCTCCTCCCCGGTGTCTCCAGCATCTCCAGCCAATTCGCGACGCCGACTTCGTGATCGTCGGGATGGATGAGCTCCAGTGCCCGGCGCCCGATGAGCTCTTCGGGCTGCCAGCCGAGCATCTCGGTGAAGGCCGCGTCGATCCATTGGTAGACGGCGCCGCCGTCTCGTGAGGCGGACGCAAACCGGGGTCGGGCCGGCGGCGATGCCCAGGTCGCCAGGAGATCAGGGTCGGGGTCGCCCGGCGCGAAGGCGGCCAGCATGATGCCGTGTCGCTTTTGTAAGTCAAACAGATAGAGATGCCCGTAACGGGCCGGTGATCCGCTGGTGCGGACCG
>DATGIR010000239.1:0-4000 GCA_035295605.1 Fimbriimonadaceae bacterium
CTCCGGTGTTGCCGGCCGGAGCGGCGGCAGCGACCCTGTGGCTGCTGATGCGGTCGTTCGCGAGCGGGTGCACGGCGATGACGGGAGTGGAGGCCGTCAGCAACGGCGTTAGCGCGTTTGCCAATCCGAGCGTGAAGTACGCCCAACGGACCCTGACTTGGATCGTGGCGATCCTCGGCCTTATGCTGCTCGGGCTCGCGTACGTGTGCAAGAGCTACCACATCGGCGCCACCGATCCGGACGGAGCGAGCTACCAAAGCGTGCTCTCCCAGCTCGTGGCCGCGGTTGCCGGACGCGGCTGGTTCTACTATCTGACCATCGCGTTCGTGCTGGCGGTTCTCGCGCTCTCGGCGAACACAAGCTTTGCCGATTTCCCCCGGCTGTGCCGTCTATTGGCCTTGGACGAGTATCTGCCGCACGGCTTCGCCATTCGGGGACGCAGACTCGTGTTCACGGGCGGGATCGTGATCCTGGCGGTGTTGAGCGGGGCGCTTCTGGTGATCTTCGGCGGGGTCACCGACCGGCTCATTCCGCTCTTCGCGATCGGCGCCTTCCTCGCCTTCACGCTCTCTCAGGCGGGGATGGTCGCCCACTGGCTCAAACAGAAGCACCGACATTCGCGAGCGTCAATGTTCATCAATGGGTTTGGCGCGATCTCGACAGGCGTGGCGCTCGCGGTCGTGCTCGCTGCGAAGTTCATGGAAGGGGCATGGATCACAGTTCTTCTGATCCCCCTCTTCGTGGCGACGTTCCTCGCCGTGAAGCGGCACTATCGCCTCGTCGCACGTGAGGTCGAGCACCATGGGTCCATTGACACGAGCGACGACCCGCCTCCCGTGGTCATCGTTCCGCTGAAGGATTGGAGCTCGATCAGTGAGCGGGCGATCCGGTTTGCAATGAAACTCTCTCCCGATGTGTACGCCGCCCACGTCGGACTAACCGATGAGGACGTGCTGCGCATCGGTCGGGAGTGGCAGCGCTGTGTGGCACAGCCGCTGACGGCGGCAGGCAAGAAGCCGCCGAAGCTGATCGCGGTGGCCTCGCCCTACCGTCAGTTGCTCGGGCCTCTGTTCGAGCTCGTGACCGACCTCGAGCGGCAGCACCCCGGACGGCAGATCGCGATCGTGATTCCGGAACTCGTTGAGAACCGGTGGTGGCAGCACCTGTTGCACAACCAACGGGCGTCCCAACTGAAGGCCGCGCTGCTTCTGCACGGCGATCCGAACCTGATCGTCATCAACGTGCCGTGGTACCTCTGAGTAGGTATTAGGTTTTAGGTTTTAGGTTTCAGGTTTCAGGTTCTAGGTTTTAGGTTCGGCGTTTCGCGCGGGAGACGAGCATGGCCAGGAACCACGCGGCGGCCGCGGCGGCGGCGAACAGAAGGATACGGGTCGCCCTCTCCTGTTGAAGGTCGCCGGAGTTTCCGGGGATGGCAGAGTGCGAGTACGGGATCCGCTCACCGTTCGGTCCGAGCCTGTAATCGGTGTTGGCCCTCCTGACCTCGTCGCCAACTTGCGGCTGCAGTTCGAAACGGGAGTCCGGAACGTCAGACCTCAGGTCCTGCAATTCGACGCGGCGCCGCTCGTCGACAACTGCGTGCTTCAGAAGATTCCGGTGCTCGAATGTGATCAGCCGGGGAAGCCAGATACGGTCCACCGGCACGAACTCAGAACACGTCATGCGGGCTTCCTCACCGTGGTGTGAGAACCGAATATCCCGGATGACGTAGGCGCGGGCCGGGTCGAGCGTGAAATCCCATTTGGTTCGTCCCTCGGGGAGGGGTTGAATCCAAGTCAGATGCAGGAGCCCGCTCTTCAACGCGATCACAGGCGCTTGTCGGCGAACCCAGCCGGCGAGTGAGTGGTATTGCCACACTCCTTCGGAGAGCCTGAGGTAGGCGCCAAAGCACACGCGAATCGGGTCCACCGTGCGCTCAAGGTCCGGCGGCTTCGAGTCGGTGAAATGGATGGGCGGATCAAGGTCGGTCCGACGCGTGATGTGCCGCACGCCATCGAACGTCGTTTCGTAGCTTCCTTGACGCCAGTAGAAGCGCTCGCCGGCGCGGGCCCAATCGGCGACCGGCGGCGATTCAGCCGAGCGCAGACTTGGAAAGGGGTCCACTACGCCCTGTGGCGAGGAGATGAGTACGGTTTCGCTGAGCCTGGCTCGGGCGCGGCTCGACTCGAGCATCACACTCGAGTGCTCGAGCGCCTTGAGCACCGAGGCGCGGGATTGGGCTTGGGCCGACGGCCTTCCGGATGCGACGACGAAGAGGCACGATGTAGCAATCTGGAGGGCCCTCTTGGCCGGTGCTCGCATCGTCTGGCAAAGTGACGCGATGCGAGCACCGGTTGGTTACGCTTTCGAGGTTCGACCCTCGAGGAGCCCAGGCCTTAGAACCGGACGACCAAGTCTGCCGAGATCGTCCACTGCTGGTGCCGGGTTCCGCTGTCGTACGGGTTGATGCCCTTGTCGATCGCGGTCTCGTACCGCACCTCGGGGCGGAACATGATCATCGGGGTCAAATACCGCACGTAAGCCAGCGTTTCGCTGAAATAGGGCGTCGGGTAGCCCGTGCGATAGCCCTGGAAGTCACCGAGGTAGTCGGTCCGAATCGAGACGTAGTCCTTCGGCGAGGTCAGGATTTGGAAGTAGTTCACATACCCGGTTGCGACGGAGCGACCTGGCAGGAATGCGCCGGCGCCGCCGCCGGTACCGAACTGGACGGGACCGTTGATCGCGGTGCCGCCGAGATTGCCGCCGTACTCCCACATGTAGTAGGCCTCGGTCATCATGTGGAGCTTTTCGTTGAACTTATGACCCCACGTTTCGACGACCTGCTGAAGGTTGTCGTGCTGGTGCCGCACGCGACCCTGACCAAGGGAGTTGATTCCGCCCCACAGGCCGTCTTTGCCGTCGAGCGACGTCCAACGCGCCATCAGACCGAAGTTGAGCGACGCGGAGTCGTTCCACGGAGCGATGTCGTTGCCAGCGTGGACCTGGCCCATGATCTCCCACTGCTTGTTCAGGCGGAGCATGGGGTTGATGCCGACGAAGGTGTACGGGTCGACCGAAAACATCAGCGAGTGGCTGTACATGTAGTTGTCGGGGGTGAGCTGAGCCTCGATGTCGGGCGGCGAAATATACCTTCCGTAGCGGATGACCAAGCCTTCGGCAACCTTCGGGTAGTAGATCATGCCGTACATCTCGACCGGATCGAAGCCGTACATGCTGTTGTGCTTGAGGAACTGGTCGCTCAGGATGCCCTTCATGATCGTGTAGCGGTAGTTCGTGCCGGCGAGGGTGACGAGGCGGAAGCCGGTGTCGACATGATCGGTTTGGACGGTGTCGGGCTGCTTTTCGAAGACGAGCACCGCCTGATCCAACACGGCCCGGTTAGCCGCGAAGGCGTACGAGAGCGGCGCATTCACATTGCGGGAGGAACTCGCGTTGTAGGAAGGATTCAGCCAGCCATAGAGGTGGATGTCCTTGCCTAGCGGGCGCCTAAACAAGGCTTTCTCGAGCGGATAGGAGGGTGAGCCGCTCCAGGGGGCGCCGATGAGGGGAAAGCCGAGCCAGTCGGAGTCCGGAAAAGGCGGCGACGGCAGCGGAGAGGGCAGCGCGCGGCCGTTGGTCTGCGGGGCTTGGGCGGCGGGCGCCTGGGCCGCCTTGGCAGCCGCAGTCGCGGCCGCCGCCAGCGGAGAGCTGTCGGCCACAACGGGCGCAAAGGCGAAGGCGAGGCATGACAACGCTGTCAAATGGCGAAAGTTGTCCACATGAAGAATGTGGCGTTTGAGCCCGTCAGGGCGGTGTCAGGAGCAGCCGTCGGGGCATCAAGATTCCGTCAGTTCGGTGCGGACACGGCGAACTCCACGCCCCCCACCGGTTCGCGTTGCTCACCGACTCCCCCCGGTGGGGGGAGAGACGCCAGAATCAGTCCACGTTCAACCGGTAGCCGACGCCGGCCTCGTTGATGATTAGCTGAGGTTGGGCGGGGTTG
>DATGIR010000240.1:0-3272 GCA_035295605.1 Fimbriimonadaceae bacterium
TGAACCGGCTGGGCGCGCTTTCGACGGGGAGCGAAGCGGATGCGCGGGCGGCGGCGCGATCGATGCTGAAGGATGCCCCGCCCGGGTTCATTTTGGGGGCGGACTGCACGGTTCCCGGCGAGACGCCTTGGGAGAATCTGCGCGGAGCGGTCGAGGAGGCGCATGGGAGTGGCGAGTGGTGAGTGGTGAGTGGTGACTAGCCTGGTTGTGGCGATAGCGTTGGCGCCCGGCGGAATTCACTCGGTGCACGCCGGAAACCCCATCAGCGTGATGAACAACCAGGGGGACACCTGGGTCGGGGCGTGGGGTAGGGACGATTCGCTTTACTCGCCCTCGAACGACACCTTCGGCTTCGGTCGGGTGTGCAACAGCAACATCGCGATGAACCGGATCGACGGGCGCGACTTGCTCAGCCTTGGCGGCGTGACGGTCAATCCGATGAAGGAGTACGGCGTCTCGAGCGAGGAAGGCCCGGACGGCCGGAACTGGAAGTCGACCGGGTGCATCTCGATCGACGGAGTCCTCTACTGGGCGGTGAGCCGCCACAAGTACGGCGAGACGAGCGGCGACCGGTTTCGGCGGCAGACGGTTCAGAACGGGACGGTCATCAAGTCGGCCGACGGCGGAAAGACGTGGACGCCCTCGGCGGCGGAGAGCTACGGCCACCCGATGTTTCCGGGCTCACGGTTCTCGACGCCTTACTTCATCGACTATGGCAAGAACGGCGCCGGGCGAGTCGACGGGGCGGACCGCTACATCTACGCGATCTCGAACAACGGCTTCTGGGATAACGGAGACGATATCGTGCTCGGACGGGTTCGAAGGGAGCTTTTCCCGCGCCTGGACGGAGCCGATTGGGAATTCTATACTGGCGGCGACGGCGCCAAGTGGAGCCACGACATGAGCCGGGCGGCGAAGCTCGTCGATGCGCCTGACCGGCTCGGGATGTCCGGCTGCACTTACCTGGCCGAGTTCCGCTGCTATTTCATGATCGGCTGGTACTACCCGAAGGGCGGGGGCAAGCTGCCCGGCGCCTCCAGGGAAACGGTTTGGGACTTCTACACCTCGCCCAAACCGTGGGGGCCCTGGAGGAAGGTGGGCTCGCAGCCCTTCACGCCGATGGGCTACTACTGCCCGACGGTTTGCCTCAAGTTCTCAGAGAACCATGGCCGACGGGTCTATGCGATCACTGCCGGTGACTGGAACGACCATTCGGTGTATCGACTGACGTTCGTTCCGCTCGACCTGGAGTAGGCGCTAGGCAGCCTGCTCGGGGCAGAACTTCTTGATGCAGTCGAGCACGCGGTCGGGTTTGACGGGCTTGACGATGAAGTCCTTGGCGCCGGCGCGAACCGCCTCGACGACCATCGTTTGCTGACCCATCGCCGAACACATCACGACCACCGCGTTGGGATCGATCTGACGGATCGCTTTGGTCGCGGCAATGCCGTCCATGCCGGGCATGGTGATGTCCATGAACACCATATCGGGGCGGTGCGCCTTGTACTGGTCGACCGCCTCGGTGCCGTTGCCGGCTTCGATGATGCGGAACTTGCCCGCCATCAAGATGTTCTTCAGCATCGTACGCATGAAAAGCGCATCGTCCGTGATTAGAATAGTCGCTCGACTCATTGATTACCCTGCCTTCGCCTGATTCGCCTTCCTGGCTTAAGCGACCCGTCTACCCCTGAGATAGACGGCACTGCTCATCGCGCTCGATGGCAAATAGAATTCGATTTGATTAAGGACGGCCGCAAACGCGGTATCCAGCTCCTCTTGTTCGAGATCGATGCGCATGAGGATTTCGGGATCGATCTCCACCGGGCAGCTCCAGGGGGCACTGGCAAAGCCGTTCGAGTCGGCGATGTTGGTATCGGCGACGGCGCTCGCCATGTGGATGGCCATGATGGCTTCGTGCTCGTTCTCTGCGCGGAGAGGTTCATCGACCCAAAGAGTCGTGTGCTCGAATGCCTCCGGAAGGCCCCAGGTTTGGATGGCGCGGGTGCCCAACTCGCGAATGGAACCGCCGTAGATGTCCTTGAAGCCGTGTTCGATGGCGATGCCCTGACCCTTGCAATGAACGTGAACGTGGTCGTAGGCGTCGGGAGAGACCCAGGCGAGGAGAGCGACGGGGAGGTCGTGGAGCACGCCGGCGGCGAATACCTCGTCGACCTTCATGCTGGACTGTACATCGCCACGCATCTGGCAGCGGGCAAAGATGTAGCGGCCTAGGAGACCGACGACGATCGAGTGGCGAGCGTAGCAGAGCGGATCGAATAGACAGCCCGCCAGCCGCGATGTGAACATCGCCTGCACGCCGAGGGATATGGCCATGGCGCGTACCGCTTGGAGCCCGAGCCGCATAACCGCGCCCTGGACTGAGGTGATGCGCGACATTCCGGCGAAGTCCCAGCCCGCGTTGGCGGCGCGCATCAGCTTGGCGCACAGCATGGGGTCGGCCGAGGTGATGGCGGCAATTTGGTTGGCGGAAAACTCGCTGCTTTCCGTTACCTCCATGAGGCGAAAAACGCTCGCCGGCAAGGGTGGAAGGCAGGTCGCTCTCCCGCAGAGGAGTTTCAGCCGCTCGAAGTCGTACTTCATTGGAGTCCAGGTTCCTTCTCCGGCCGGATGGCGGGAAGGAGCACCGGATTGATTTTCGGGGAGCGCGAAGCGGGAGAATAGGGAGTTTAACCGCTTATCATCGAGTACATGAATCGATGTACTCTTCATCAATGGGCGTTAGAATATTCGCACAGACGCGCGGCCCTTAATCACTAATAAACGAGAGAACTAGTGGATTAGCGCCGCTAGTTTGGCTACGCGCGCGCCCGGACGCGCCGGCGGAGGAAGAGCGCGGCGCCGGAGGCTCCGATGAGCAGGGTGAGCGGCTCCGGGGTCGGGGCCGGTGTGAACTTGAAGACGTCGACGCTGTCGTAGGTCACGAGGGTGTTGGTTCCGGTGACATCGCCAAGCAGATTGAAGCCGCTGCCGTAGCTATATGCGTACAACGAGCCGGAATTCAGGTTCGTGCCGACTTGGATATCCGCGCCACCGCCGAACGTCGGTCCGAGGCTTGCGTCGTTGAGGGTCTGATACTGGCCGCTGTTGAGGACCGAGAGCAGATCCTGCGCCTGCATCGTGTTGTTCGTGAGGTTGAAGATGAAGGCGGTTCTGCCGGCGTTCGTGGGATCGATATTGTAGGTGCCGCTGCTATTCCAGGCGAGCGGGTCGTACCCACCGATCATGAAGGCGGCGCCGCTCGAATTGACGTG
>DATGIR010000241.1:0-14720 GCA_035295605.1 Fimbriimonadaceae bacterium
GCGATCCTGGCGGCAATTCTCTTCCCGGTCTTCGCGCAAGCCAAGTTGCAAGCGAAGAAGGCCGCATCCATCTCAAACCAGAAGCAAATGGGCCTGTCGTTGCTCATGTACACCAACGACAGCGATGACCTGTATCCGCGCACCGACGGATGTACCCTCAACGACTCGTTCAACCCGATCTACAACAACCAGCCCGCGGGCACCAACCCGATGCCGTTCTGCGATGGCACGAACGGTCAGAACGGCGGTTACGCGTTCCGCGACAACCACTACAGTTGGGGCAAGTGGGTTCAGCCTTACGTCAAGAACACGCAGCTGTTCTTCCACCCGGTTATCCAGAAGGATCCTGTCGGCTGGAATCAGGGCGAGGTCGACGGTGGCTACGCCCTCAACCTCGCGATCACCGGAGCGCTGAACATCAACCTGACGACGGGCGCCTATGCCAGCTACGGCAACCGGCTTCCGTTCCTTGGTGGCACCACGACTGCGACCCCGCGCCCTGCCGAGGCGATGTTGCTGATGGAGCAAACGACGTACTCGATCGTCGGCGGTTACGAGTCGGGGACAACCTCCAACAACAAGACGCTGACCTACTACCCGCTTGCGGTGAAGGAGCACTGGATGGGCTACTTCTACAAGCCGGGTGGAACCGGTGCTTGTAAGGAGCAGGACGGCGTGCTCGATAATCGCTCGGCCCCGTTTGCCGAGAACGTGCCTCTCAGCTACTGCGACGGACACACGAAGACGATCCCAGCCGGCCTGTTCATCGCGAACACGCCGACGGCGGCCCAATTCGGACTCTCGTTTAGCAAGTATCTGTGCCCGATAGCCGCCGCCTATTACGGCAACGGCACCCCGGCATGGACACAACCGTGGCCGATGTGGGGTCTTCAATAGTGAGGAAAGCCCTCCTCGCGCTCGGTCTGCTGGCCGGGGCGATGATGCTTCAGGGTTGCTCGAGCGGGGAAATCACCGCGCAGCAGCAGCACGATAAGAAGGCCGAACTCGATCGGGTTGCCAACGAGCATCCTGATCCGAACCGCGAAGTTCGGCCGCAGTAAGCCTGGAGCGGGGCGGCGAATCTATTCGCTGCCCCGCTCTTTTAACTCATCAAACGCGCCCAGCCAAGGCTCGAAGCGCTTCCACCGGCCGATAGAGCTGGTGTAGATGGGTTGGCGCACCTGCCACAGGCTGGGCGTCACCACGCTCCGATCGTTCCTCTCCGGGCTCAGACACGCGTCGTCCCACTCGAGCCGGCAAAAATCGACGATTTCTCGCGTGATTCGCTCGCGGTCGGACACAAGCTCTTCGTATAAGACCTCTAGAAAGCGATCCTTGGGAAGCACGCGCCGCCAGTGCGCCATGAGCCGCTCATACTCCCGGTAGGCGAAGACGATGTTCTCGCGGTTGTAGGCGAAGTCGACCGGCACCCGGTTTGGGGTCGTGTAGATCGAGAAGCAGGTGTCGACCGGATTGCGCCGCATGTGGATGATCCGCGCGTTGGGCAGAGCGGCATGAATGGGGCCCAGGTACTCGTAATTCGCCGGCATCTTGTCGGTGACGCGCAGGTAGTTCGGCGCGACCTGCTTCAGACGCTTGATGTAGCCCTGGGCGAGAGGCCGTAGCTGGGACACGGCGATAGAACCGGGGGTCGGACCGAGTGAGCGTCGCCAGTTCATCGGCCAATAGCGATCCTCGCCCGCCGGCCCAACCAGGAAGTGCGACGAGAGGATCTGTTCGACCAGGGTCGTCCCCGACCGCATCATTCCGACGATGACGATCGGCAGATCGCTGGTATCCCCCTGGGTTCGGGTCTTGGCGAAGCCGTCGGTGGAGTAGGTCGCAATGATCCGGTCGAAGTTCGCCGAGTAGGCCGCGCGATCGAATTTCGCCGACCCGAACTTGATCCGGTACGCCAACCGGTTTGCCTCGTCGTAGTGGCGAATCGAGCGCTCGTACTCGCCGAGGTTCTCGAGCGCACGGCCGAGCCCGTACTCGAGGAAATCGAGCTCACGCGGCGGCAATCCGCCCTCGTCGACCAAGCGCTGCATCGTCTCGACCAGCTCCCGATCCTTCTCCGAGACCTTGTTGTTGTGAACGTAGGCGAAGTAGGCAAACCCCTGCTTGGGCGAGACTTCCATCGACTTTAGGAGGCGCTCGTTCGCTTCGTCGAACCGCCCCATCGACTGAAAGCGCATCCCCAAGAGCGCCTGCGCCTTGGCGTCGGATGGGTCCAGCTCGATGACTTTGGCTAGGTACGGCTCTGCTTCGCCCGGCCGGCTGTCTTCCACGAGGGCGCTGGCGAGGAGCAGCAAGGCGGCGGGGCTTTCCGGCCGGAGCGCGAGGGCGCGTCGCGCGCACTCCGCTGCGGCAGTTGGGTTGGTCTGGCTTATCATCACCTGGCCGAGGCTGAGCAGCGAATCCTCGGCCCGGGGGTTGAGTGCCAAGGCGCGATCGAACGCCTTTGCCGCTTCGACATCGCGGCCCAGCATGTAGAGGGCGGTGCCGAGATTGTGGTGGATCTGGGCCATGTCGGGTCGGGCATCCGCCGCTCGTCGGAACGCATCGACTGCCCGGTCCAGCTCGAACGCATCGAGACAGGACAGGCCGAGATTGTTCAGGCCGTACGCGTCACCGGGCCTGAGGGCAACCGCCTGTTCGGCGTTCTTCAGCGCCTCCGATAGCCGGCCGTTGCGCCGATGAAGCAGAGAGAGCCAGAAGAGCGCTTCAAACGAGCTCGGGTCGGCGGCGAGCACGCCTTCCATGTGCAGGATCGCCTCGGCATCCCGGCCAGTCTTGCCGACGACCACGCCAAGCAACAGGAGAATTCGGGGATCGCCCGGGCTGAGCGCGAGGGCGTCTTTTGCGAGGCGTTCGGCCTCCGGCAGGCGCCCGCCCGCATGCGCCGAGCCGGCGGCGGCCAGTAAAGAGTCGATCCGGTTATCGATGGCGCACCTGGAATCCGGCGGGCCGCCGGCTTGCTTCGTTCCCGGATTTTAACTGATGCCGCGCTTGTCTCAGTGGAGGCGCACGCAGCGGAACCCTTCGCCGTAAGTGGAGTTGATCTTCTCGCCGTATCCGATCGCCATATCCTCGACGAAGCCGGTGACCATGGCAAGCTTCTGTCCCGAAAACTGGCTCCGGTGCAGGGCAAGGAGATGAGTCTTCTCGTCCCACTGCTTGTCAATGTCGATCGTGTAGTTCTCGGCGATCGTCTGGAACATCAGCAGCCAGCTCGCGCCCGTTTTTCCCGCAACCTCCTGGACCGCAGCTCCGGCACTGCGGTGGTCGCCGTGGCTCATTCGGGGCGGGTAGTCAGGGTCGAACGAGAGGATGTACTCGGGGCGAGCGAGCAGCAGCTCGTCGAGAAGCCGGTCCTTGACGTCCTGGTTCGGATGCAGGCGGCCATCCGGATAGCCGAGGAAGACAAGGCGCGCCCCGTGCCAGCGCTCGAAGGCTTCGCGCTGCTCTGCCTGGCGAACCGCGCCGAGCTTGCTTCCGTCCCCCCACGGGTAGAAACTCTTGTCGCCGTTCGTACAGACAATCAGCGTAATGTCGGCGCCGGCGGCGCCGAGCTGGGTGAGGGTCCCACCGAGGAAGAACTCGGCATCGTCGGGATGGGCGGTGACGATGGTGACGCGCGTGCCCTTTTCAAACAGGTGCTTCGAATCTGGGTCGATCCTGGGGTTAGGATTTGGCGGATGCCGAGGGATGAAGTCGATGCGGTTCGGCTGATAGTAGTAGAAGCCGACCAGGAGGGCGAGGATCGAGCCGTAAGCGACTACGCGGCGCTTTCGATTGCGCCGTCGTTTGGCCTGCCTTTCGGGGTCCTGCGAACCCATACGCTGCTATACGCCGCTAGAAGCGGAGGTCACCCGCGCCGGCCGGACCGATCTTGCGCATGAGCGCGGCGAAGTTACGAAACACGGTCCAGTAAACGCTCTCGCGGTCGAGGTCTGCCCAGAGGTGCTGGCTTCGATCCACGAGCAGCACGTAGTAGCCGAACATGTAGTGGGCAACCTCGCGGCGGATGATCCGCGAGTTGACCATGAGGGCGACCTCCTCGAGGAAACCGATGAAGTTGCGCCGGTCTTGGATGGGGAAGTCAGCCAGCTTAGGATCGTCGGCGGCGAGGCAGTTCAGGATTTCGCGGAAGAGGGGGTCTTCGAGGAAGCGGCGGCGCATGAGCACGAATTGCTCGGCTCGTCGCGCGTGGTTTTGGCGGGCGTACTCGACGACGCCGGAAAAGAACGTCGTCAGCGCGATCACGCCCGCGCCGACGATCGATAGATCCTTGACGGTGTCGAGCGTCACGATGTTGCCCTGGTGAGCCGGGCGAGAGTCGCCTGCATGATCGGCGTGGTTTGAGCGCTCACCGAGTAGACGAGCGCTTCCCGGTACAGCCGCTGCGCGGGATGACGGAGCGAGTTGGAAGCGCCGCTGCTGCTAACGATAGCCGCCTGAGTGCACCGAAAGGCCAGGTCGACCGCCCAGGCGCGCACCCGGAGCCGCTCGTCGGTGGTCTCTTCTCCGGCCAGCTTGGCCGCCTCCGCCGTTTCCTGCCGGCAGCACTCTAGCTCGGCCTTCAGTGCGGCGAGGGTTTCCTGGAGAAAGGGCTCCTGCCTACGCTCGTAGGCGGCTTGGAGCACGTCCAACCCGCCCAGGGCGCAGCCGATCGCGAAGTGGCCCTGAAGCGCGATGTTGATCATGTCGCTGTTGGCGATCCACCCGGCTTCGCGGGTGAACGCGGCCAGCGAATTCGGCACGAAGTAGCCGTCGAATTCGACGGAGACGGTCATCGCGGCCTCCATGGCGGCCAGGGTCATCGGCGGCGAGACCTTGACACCTGGCTGGTCGGTGAGAGGGGCGACGGCGAAGAGGGCCCGGCCATCGGGAAGGCCGGCGCCGACCAAGAATTCCGGGTAGAACGACCACCCCGTCACCCACGGAACGCTGCCCGTAAGCGAGTAGCCGCCGGGCGCCGGTTCGGCACGCATGATCGGGGGGCCGGGGCGCCGGAGTTGGCTAAAACCGATGCCGACCATCTTGGTTCCGTCGGCCATGTAGGGGAGGTATGCCGACTTCAGCTCCTCGTTCGAGCTCTTGGCGAGCATGGCAACCGCGCTCTGGTGCTGGGTTTGGCAGAAGGCGAGTGTGCCGCTTCGACGGGACATCTCCTCCTGAAAACGGCGGAAGGTCGGCTCGTCGAGTTCAGGCCCGCCGTAGGGGGCCGGCCGCTTCAGGGCCATGAGACCACGCCGGCCCATTTCCTCCAGGACCTCGCGAAGCGCGTCCGGGTCTTGGTCTATCTCTTGGGCACGAGGCTTGACGACGGTGTCCAGGAACTCGATCGCCTGGTCGAGCGGGCTCGCCGCGGTTGGCATGGTTTATTCTACGGACTCGCGGCTCTACCCTTCGACGACGAGCTTGGAGAAGTCGCCGACCAGGTAGAGCACATCGGACACGGCCTTCACGAGGGTGAGGCGCGCAAACTGCTGTTTCGGGTCCTCCGCCATGACCATCGTCTTCTCGAAGAACACGTTGATCGGCGTCTCGAGCCTCCTGATCTCGAGCACCACAAGAACCGAATCGTTCGCCCGGAATGCTTGGGTCAACCCCTCGCGAACATCAAGCATCGCCTCGAACAGCTCCTCACCTTCTTTAGAGGCAAGGTCGCCGAGGTCAGCGATACCCTCGGCTGGTTCGTCGGCCAAGGTCTCCCCGACCGCGACGCCCTTCTTTCGCGCTGCGGTGAGAATGTTCAAGGGGCGAGTCGCGGCCTGGGTGAACGGTAGGTCTATCGCCAATGCGGTGAGGGCCTCGATCCGGCAAGCGACATGGCACGGGGCGAGAACGAGGGAGTCCTCAGTGTGCGTCGCGGCTTCAAGGACGTCGTAGCGGGCGTCCGAAAAGAGGGCTTCATATCGACCCGTGAAGAGGCTTGTGAGAGCCCTCGAAACGGTTTGAGGAGTTCCGGATTCCGATGACTTCGATGTCGCCGCGATGCCTTCGATGAGGTTCGCGAAATGAATTCGCGCATCCGGCCATCGAATCGCAATCTCTATGAGGGCGGTGGCTGAGCGCCTGAGCCCGAACGGGTCGCTGGAGCCACTGGGCACGAGCCCGAGCCCGAGATAGCCGGCTAGCTTTTCGAGGTTATCGGCCAGGCAGAGGCGGAGCGAGGTTCGGGCGCCCTCACACTTGGGCTCGGGGTTCTTGTTGTGGTCGTAGTGGCTGGCGATCGCCCAACACACCGGATCCGGCATTCCCATCCGTCGCGCGTATTCGCCGCCGACGATTCCCTGCAGGCTCGCCATATCGCTCACGAGGCCGGTGCTGAGGTCGGCCTTTGCATACTTTCCGGCAACGCGGGCAAATTCGACTTCTTCCTTGGATGCGCCGGTTTGCTCGGCGATGTGGGCCGCGAGCCGTTCCAATCGGTCCGCGCGTTCCCGAACGGTGCCCAGCTTCTCCTGATAGACGATCCCCGAGGTCTTCTCAAGGAAGTAGTCGAGGTCGTGCTTCAAGTCTTCGCGATAGAAGAACTGAGCGTCGTCGAGACGGGCGTTGAGCACCCATTCGGCGCCCCGGCGGACAGAGTCGTCCTCGCCAGAGTTCCGAACGAAGATGAATCGATTAACCAGCCCGCCGTCGGCGTCGCGAATCGGAAACATCCGTTCGTGTTTCGCCATCGCCGTGGTCAAGACCGACCCAGGCAGACTGGAGTGTTCCTTTCGATATTCGCCGGCGATGGCGGTGGGCCACTCGGTGAGGAACGCGTTTTCCTCCACGAGGTCCTCGGGTAGGTCTGGAACCCCTTCCGCGACGGCTTTGGCCTGATCGATGATCGCGGAAATGCGGTGCTCGACTTCCGGTTCGACCTTACGCTCGCGCAACCCCATGGTGAGCTCGGCAAGGGTACGGGCGGTAAACGAGCCTGACGCGTAAAAGCGGTGACCGCGACTTTCAAGGCCCGACTTCACGCCCTCGATTTCGAACTCGACCGGCTCTCGGTCGAAAGCGGCGAGAATCCATCGCAGGGGGCGGGCAAAGCGCATCCGAGCCTCCCCCCACCGCATCGACTTTTCAAAGCCCAGGGCGCGAATCGCCTTTGGGAGAGCTTCAGCAAGCAGCTCGACGGTCGGTCGGCCGGCCATCGCCTTGGTCACCCAGACGTATTGCTCGTCCTTGCGAAGCTCGCCCGGTTCGACCCCGTTCGAGCGGCAGAAGCCGAGGAGCGCCGGGGTCGGATTGCCGCTGCCGTCGTACGCCGCCTTCAGGGCGGGGCCGCGTATCTCTTTGGTGGAGTCGGACTGCCGCTCCGGGACATCGGCGAAGCTGATGATCAGACGCCGTGGCGTGCCCATCGAGGTACCGGAGAACTCGCCGCCGAAGAGCTCGGCGAGCGCGGCGGCGACGCGGTCGTGGAGGTCGGCGTACGCCTTGCGAACGAACGTTGCCGGAAGCTCCTCGCATCCTACTTCCAGCAACAGCTCCGGCATGGGCAAGAGGATACTCGGGGCACGAGACAAACGCCTGGTGCCGTGACTGGAGAGAGCCGACGAGCGACTGATTACCTCTTCGGCTGACCGAGGCTGTACCAATTGCCGAACGGGTCCTTCATGACCGTCGCCAGCCCCCACACCTCCTCCTTCGGCTCGCTCGTGAACTCCACGCCCTTAGCTTTGAGTTCGTTGTAGGTCGCCTGGCAATCGTCGGTGTGGAACGCGCCGGTCGGCATGTTGCCGGACTTCAGAAGCTCCTTGAGCTGATCGCAGGTCTTGGCATCCATCATCGGGCTCGGCACGAGGGGCATCAGAATTAACTCGAAATCGGGTTGAGCTTTGGGTGAAACCGTGAGCCAGCGGAAATCGCCCATCTGGGCATCGGTGTTCACGTCGAAGCCGAGCTTGCCGACGTAGAAGGCCTTCGCCTCCTCTTGATCGGTGACGTAAATGGTGTGGTGGGTGAATCGCATACTCATCGCGCCCATGATTCCCTAGCGGGTGGCGGCGATGTTTCTCGAAAGTTGCGGTAGTTCGGGGGCGTATCGGGCGACCATGCAGCCGGGCACGTAGATCTTCGGCGCCGTCCAGCCCAGAGCAAATAGGCTCCGTCGCGCGAACCGGAATTCGCTCGGCGTGCATCCGGCGACGCGCCTGAACTGGGTCGAGAAAGAACCCAGGCTCGTGTAGCCGACCTCCACGCACACCTCGGAAACGGAGAGGTCGGTGACGGAGAGCAGCCGACGGGCAAGCTCGAGCCGTCGTTGGATCTGGAATTGACGCGGGGTGTCGCCGAAGGCTTCGCGGAAAAGCCGCTCGAAGTGAAACTTGGAGAGACAGGCGACCTGCGCCGCCTCATCCAGTCGCACCTGCTCCGCGCAACGCTTCGCGAGGAGATCGCGAGCCTCGATGAGGCGAGCCATATGGAACGGCACGTCTCCCATGGGAATAGTTTACAGGTTACATGAACAGTGCCAGCGCGGCCGCGCCGTAGAGGCCCGCGTCGGGGCCGAGGGGGCTCACCGTGGCGCCGGCTGCCGCGACGTGCGGCGCAAGCCAATCGCTCGTGCCCACCCCGCCGCCGATGATCACGTCATCGGGAAAGTAGAGGTTGCGAACCGCGTTCACGGCCGCCCGGAGCGCCACGACAGCGACCTGCTCCTGCTCGGGCGTCGGGTCTTTCGTGAGGTGCAGGCCGCCCAGCACGTCTTCAAACGACTTCCCAGTCTCGTAGGTGAGGTCGTTGATTCGGGGATACTCGCCGCGCGGGCCGCACCAGATTTGGCCGTGCTGCACGAAGCCGCACCCGACGCCTGTGCCGAGCGCGAGGGTGATTACCCTTCGACCCGCAAATTGGGGGAGACAGGCGTGGGCCCAGTTGGTGGCGTGGCCGTCGCCCCAGGCGATCGTGGGAACGCCGAGGCTCGCCTCGTTGAACACGATGCCGACGTAGTTCGGCATCAGATACTCCTTCGCTCGCCAGACTTCGCCCGTGGCGGGATCGACGATTCCGGCGGTGCTGACGCCCACGCGCCCGACCCCGCTCGCTTTGACCGCGGATCTGAGCCAGTCGATCGTTGCCCCCTTGTCGTGCGGATTGGGGGTCTTGTCGTGGTCTTGCAGCTTCCAGTCACCCGAGACAATGCCGTATCGAAGCCAAGTTCCCCCGATGTCGACGGCGCCGACGGGCGCTCGTTCGAGGGTACGGAAGCGAGGACGGAGGGCCGCGGTTTGTTTGACAGGATCGTTGAGGGCGCCGCCGACCACCACGCCGGACGCGCCGGCTTGGAGGGCGGTCTCGACCTGCCAGCGCTCGGTGTAGCGACCCTCGGCGATCACCGGAACCTTCGACTCGGCGGCGATCCTTCGAACCAGCTCGATATCAGGTCCCGGAGTCGAGGGCGCATCGGTGTAGCCGGCTTCGGTAGTGGCGACGAAATCGGCGCCTGCGGCCGCGGCGAAACGGGCGGATTCGAGCGAATCGCAGTCGGCGAGCGCCAGGGCCCCACCCGTATGGATCGCGGCGACGAGGTCGGCGAGCTTCGCATTGTCCGGACGCGAACGCGAGGTTCCGTCGAGCGCGATAACCTCGCACTTCTCGGCTAGCAGCGCGGCCACCTCGGCCACGGTCGCGGTGATGTACACCTCCGAGCCCGGGTAGTGCCGCTTGATCAAGCCGATGAGGGGGTTCTCGAACGCCTTACGCATTTCGCGTATCGCATCGACCCCCTCGGCGCGAATCACGGAAACACCCTCGGCGAGGCTCGCCTCGGCTAACTGCACGAGGGTTTCCGGCGTTGCCAACGGCGAGCCGGGCGAGGCTTGCGACGAGGCGATGAGGGGGGCGCGGCCAATGAGGGCGAGGAACTCGGAAGTGGTCATTTCTTGTCGTCGTCGACAGAGCTTTCGAACAGCTTACGCAGACGCTCGCGTTCCTCGCGGTCCTTCTCCCGGCGGCGTACATCGTCGTAATACGTCTGGTCCATCCGCTCGGTGGCCTTGGCGGCGCCGCTTCGCCTCCTGCCGCGGGGGCCGGAGGTTGGCCCGGGTAGTCGGTTTGCGGCAAGCGCCCACGCCGCGGCCAGTGGAACCAATGCGAAGGCGCCGACGAGCGGGTTGCCTCCGCCGACAACCAGGAAGACGAGCAGCGCGTCGAGGATCGCGATCCATGTGCCGGTAATGGGGAGAACGAACCAGATCAGGATGCGCGCATGCGGGTTCCGAACACCCCAGGTCACGGTGAGCGCCCCGATGGGGATGAGCGAACCTGCGAGTGTTGGGTGGCCGAGCCCGGCGCCATGGGAAAAAATCTGCCATGCCGCGTACAGGGAGCCCGCTCCGATGAGTGAGGCGCCCACGAACAGCCCGAACACCCGCCCCGTCCCGACTCCGCGCTCCAGGTCGGTCCCAATCCAGTAGAGCCAAAGGAGGAGGAACACCTCTCCGAGCAATCCCCCGCCGAAGCCGAAGCCGGCGAAAGGGTAGGTCACCACCGTCCAGGGCCGCGACCAGTCTCCGTTGAACGCTAGGCCATCGAAGAAGAGAGGCGAGCGGGTGATCCAGGCGAGGATATAGCAGCCGCCGAGCAGTGCGATGAGCGTGTACGTTGCCGCGCGTCCTGAATTCATGAACTGGGTGAAAGGGTCCGGCCGGGAGCTCATTCGACGCACCCGTAGTTTGGCCGAAACCGGGCTCGAAACCGATACACTCACCGGCGGTGGGGTATTTCGTCGTGCATCCCGGCGGGCAACGGTATGGCCCGGCCGACCTGGCCACCTTGAACCAGTGGGCCGGCGAGGGCCGGCTGATTCCGGACACGACCCTTGTCGACGAAGCGACCGGCGCCCAGATGTTCGCGCGCGACGTTCCCGGCCTCTTTTTCCCGGTCAACTTGGGGGCGCCGGGGGGCTTCGACCCCAATGCGCCGACCGTCATGCCGGGGCCGACGGCCGGCACGCCGCTGGGATCCTACGGCTCCCCGTACACGCCCTCAGGGATGCAGGGCTCTAACTACTACCGACCAACCCCGCTGAGTAGTCCGGGAGGCGGTACCGCGCCGGCGATAACCGCCTCGTACACGGCCTCGCTGGTCGGGCTCGGGCTCCTGTGCTGCTTCCAGATCGGCGCGTTCGGGACCATCCTGGCCGGGATCGTCGCGATCGCGCTCGGGGCGTCGGCGCGGGGAATCGATCCGGGCCGCTCGAGAGGGGCGATCTGGCTCGGGATCGGGGTCACCGTCCTCGGGGTCCTCCTCCTGATCGGCTTCTCCGCCCTCGGCCGCGCTATCAGTGGCTAGAGCCGGACGAAGAAGGTCGCGCCCCGGCCCGGCTTAGAGATCGCCCAGACCATTCCGCCGAGCCGCTCGACGATTCGCTTGACGCTGGCAAGACCGATGCCGGCGCCCGGATAGCTCTGGGCTTCGGGGAGGCGCTCGAACGGCTTGAAGATGTTGGCGGCCTGGGACGGCTCGAAGCCGATGCCGCTATCGCGCACGAAGAGCACGCCGTCCGATTGGCCGACTTCGACCCGAGCGGTTTCGCCGGGCGGCACAAACTTCATCGCGTTATCGATGAGATGCTGGAGCACGAGGCGAAGGAGGCCGAGGTCGCCACGGAGGGTCATGCCCGGTTGGATCTTCACCGCCGGGTTCCAGCCGGTTCGCCGGCGAAGGTCATCGGCCACATCGGCCGCGAGGGCGCTCACGTCGATCGTTTGTGAGGTTGGGGGCGGCTCATCGGCGGAGGCGACGACGGCGAATTCGGGCGCGGGAACCACCACCGACGAGCCCAGATTTGACGGGCGCTCGGCTCTGCCGGCAGAGCCGTTCAGTGTTGCGCCGTTAAGGTTGGAGCCGGTGAACGCGGTGCCGCGCCAAGCGCGGACGACGAGAAAGTCGGATCGGTTCTCGATGGCCCGTTCAATGAAGAGCTCGATCCACGGCCGGTTTGGCTCGGTCGCCCATTTGCACCGGGCGCCGCCGTGCTGGGCGGCGGTCACGATTCGGTCGTTCACATAGTTCTGGGCGGCGGTCGGCGCGAGCTGTGCGAGCGAGCGGTTCCTGAGCGAGGGCGGCGCGGTGCCGATCACTTCACCGAACGCGGGATTGGAATAGAGAATGTGCCCGCTCCCCGCCAAAATCGCAATCCCTATCGGGGACATTTCGAGGAGATTGCGATGTAGATCCTTTGCGTCGTCCTCTAGGTGCTGTGCCGCCAACGTTCCTCCGTGAACCCCGGAGTAATTTACTCAATTTGCAGGAATTGTTTGAGCGCTTCCTGTTAAGTTTTTGCTTCAGGGGGCGCCCTTCATAGCTTCGTGGGGTTGGGGGCGTCGCCGTACACGACCTTCGGGTCGAATACCTTCTCGGACTCGGTGAAGGTGAGCGGGCCGCCGGAGGCGCGGCCGAACGGCACCGAACGGTAGAAGCACGACCGGTAGCCGACATGGCAACTGGCGCCGCCCTGGACGTCCACGCGGAGCCACACACAATCCTGGTCGTCGTCGATACGAAGCTCGACCACCTTCTGGACCAGACCGCTTGTGGCGCCCTTGTGCCAGAGCTGCTGCCGGCTGCGGCTCCAGTAGACGGCCTCGCCGAGCTCGATCGTCTTTGCAAGCGCCTCTGCGTTCATGTAGGCGTGCATCAGCAACTCGCCGCTCTCATGGTCGGTCGTCACAACCGGGATGTGGCCGTTCGAGTCGAACTTGGGCGCCAGTTCATGGCCCTCCTCCACCTGTTCGACGGAGACGCGGGGCTTGAACAGGTCGGAGGCGGGGGGCATGGAGGGATTATGGATTGGTGGCTCGTGACTCGTGGTTTGTGGTTCGTGGCTCGTGGCAACCCGGTTTATATCCGTGAAGTTGCAACCCGGTGATGGGGAACGGATTCTTTCGTGGGGAATCCTGAAGCAAACTCTCCGACATGGCGGGAAGGCCTAGCCAAACTGCTGCTTCCCGAGGGGTGTCAAAACTACCTCGATACGCTCCCGATCCTCGAGCCCAAACGGGTGCAGGAAAGTTCGCGCGTGAGCCATGGCGACGCGTTCATCGAGTTGGAGACGCCGCGAATCTCGAATGCAGGCTAGCATCGGGCGGTCACTCCCGTGACCGCTCGCTGACGCGCTGCCGCAGCATTTCCACGTTGGCGTCCAGTATCCGCTGGCTCTTCCTGACCGTGCGGGGCGGGAAGCCTAACCGATCGCGGACGAGCCGATTGAACTGTTTGAGATCCGGGACGCCGACCCGGGCTGCAATCCGCTTGATCGGGGTCGTAGTCGTGGTCAACAACCTGACGGCGATGCTCAGCCGCATGTTGCGGATGTACTCCTGGGGAGTCACACCGAGTTCGCGCACGAACTGCCGGGTGAGGTGGTTGTGGGACACCATCAGCTCTCGAGCGAGATCCTGGATCCGGAGCTTCTCGCCAATTCCAGCTTCGATGAGCTCCTGAGCGCGCGCGACCACCAGGCTGTACGTATGCAAGCCCGGCTCTTCGGCGATGCTCCACAGCAGCTCCCAAGTCAGGGCTCGTGTGTAGCCGCGGTTGTAGGCGATCACGTCGATGGCGCGGGAGGCGTTTCGCTTGATCACATCGCTTCGGTCCTCGAAGCTGCTCTGGAATGGCACCGCCATCTCGCCGGTTTTGGTTTCAAACGGGAGAAAGTTGCTCCAGAACTGAAGGTTCTCTCCCCCCTCTGAGCGCTCGATCCTGCAGCGGGAACGGGGGGCCACGACGAACCGAGTATCCGGGCCGAACGGATGGGCTACGCCATTGACGAACAACGTCCCCGGGTGCCAAAGATGGAGCATGACGTACCGATTGTTCGGCTGCGACCATTCGGTCGTCTCCCGATCCATTCCGTGTATCCCCGCGCTCCAAAGGTCGGGAGGCTCGTACAGGTTGATCTTGTGATAGCGCATAGTGAGTGAATTAGCACGAGAAAGCCAGACTCCAAGTTCGTCTGGTGGGTGAATTCTATACCGAGTTCAGCCTAATCCTTCACTCGCCACTGGGTGAAGAATGTGAAGCTGAAGTGATTCAAGCGGAATAGAATTCCACAGAACCCGCCGGATCTCCCTCGATACTTGGGTTCGATCATTGACCGATCGGCGGCCGTAGCGTATATGGCTCCGGGCGGCTTGACTACAAGGAGGGACACAACATGCTCTACGTAATCGTGCGAGCTCCGGGGTTCGGGCCATGAGGCTTCGATTCGGCCCGCAAGTCTTGGCGCTTATCCTGCTGGCAGGTGCGGCGGCTTCCCGAGCCGGCGACGTTTACGTCTCGGATTACGGCTCGGGCGGCGTCAAGGTATTCGATCAGTTCAGCGGCTCGTACCTCGGCACTTGGGGCACCGGCTTCGTTAATCGGCCCACCGGAATAGCCGACGATGGACACGGCAATCTCTTCGTTGCCGACTCGGCGTTGGGCGAGGTGTTTCGCTTCAACGACCAGAACGGCGCCTACGAGGGAAACTTCGGCGGCGGCTTCATTGGGAATCCATACGGCTTGGCGGTCGACTCGAACGATGTGGTGTACGTTGCCAACCAGGGCAACGACAATGTCCAACGCTTCAACGGGCTGACCGGCAACTACATGGGCGGTATCGGCGGCGGGTTCGCGGTTTCGCCGATGGGCTTGGCGCTGGATTCCAGCGGCAACCTCTATCTCGGTGACTATGGATCAGCCAAGGTGCTCCGCTTCAATTCTCAAAC
>DATGIR010000242.1:0-10511 GCA_035295605.1 Fimbriimonadaceae bacterium
CGCGCTTGGCGAGCCCGGTGAGGAACTCGGCCGGGAGATCGTTCGACGTAAGGGAGGTGAGATATACGCCGATCGCCTTGGCTTCTTCGAGGTCGAGGCCGAACTTGGGCATCCGGCCGTGGAAGCTCTTCGTGTCAAAGACGCTGGGGTCGAGCACCTTATTTACCAGCCAGTCGTAGGCCGTGTGCTTCACGCTTCCGGCGTTCCCGAACTCGAGGACGTCAACGGTCTTATCGCCGATCCGGGTCAGATCGGGAGCGGCTAGCCGGGCGAAGCCCTTCATGTCGTGGCAGCCGGCGCAGCCGCGTTGGGCAATCAGCTCGCCACCATGGCGGGCCAAGGCCGCGTCCATCAGATTCGGAGGCGGCGACGCAACCGGCGGCATGTTTTCGCCCAAGGCGAGCAGGTAGTTTCCAATCAGCTCCGCCTGCGGTCGGGTCAGGTTGAAGTTGGGCATGCGGCTGTTGACCAGATACTTTCTCGGGTTGAGCAGCCAGGCGTAGAGCCAATCCGGGCGCACTTTCGCTCGCACGTTGGTGAGTTCGGGGCCGATGTTGGAGCCCTTACCGTTAATCGTGTGACAACCCAGGCAGCCGAGGCTCTCTGTGAGTTTCCGGCCGCGCAGCATGTCGGCGGGCGCCATCGGTGGAGGCGTAGGCGCGGGCGGCAACGAGGCGTTCCCGTACTGCGTCAGCAAGTAGGCGCTGATCGCCTGGGACTCCTCCAGGGTCAGTCCGAGGTTGGGCATGCGAGCTTCCACCGAGTGGGAGCGTGGATTCTGCAGCCACTTGACCAGCCAAGGTGCGGACACCTTGACGGCGACGCTATCGAGGCTCGGTCCGGCCTTTAGCGACTGCTGAAGCTGATCGACCTTGTGGCAGCCCAGGCAACCCGAAGTTTTGAAGAGTTCCTGCCCGGACAAGTAGGTCAGGGCAGTGCTGAGGTCCTTGCCCCCGTTGTGGCATTTGCCGCAGGAGGCCTCCACGCGCTCGCCGACCTTGAGTTCGATACCTTTGCCCACGAGCTGGCCATGCGCTTCCGCCTTCTCCAAGGAGTTTCCAAAGCCCCCATGGCAGCTTGCGCAGCCGAACTTTTCGATCGCGTGAGTCTGAAGGAAGCGGCCCGGATGGGTTCGGAAGGGTTGCGGCGCGTCGGCGAACGCGGGGTCGTCGATGGCCAGGTGGCAGCTTTGGCAACGGTCGACGGCTCCGAGCCGGGGGACATAGACCTGCTGGATCTCGCGGACGTTTCGGTGGTTCTGTTCCAGCCGCGACTCCACGAGCCGGAGATCGCGTTCCAACTCGGTGCGGTGTAGGTCGAGGCCGGCCCTGGCAACATTGAGCTTTCGGGTCTGGTCGTCGGTTCGGTCAGAGGCCTTCAGTTTGCCGAGCTCATCGGCATCGGCGGCCCAACGGGCAACCTGTGCTGCGGTTTTGACCTCGGCCTTGCGGCGCTCGAGTTCGACGCCAGCCTTCGCAACGTCCACTGAAACTTGGGCCTCCCTGAGCTTGAGATCGGAGTCCTTGCGCTCGTCCGCGGCGTCTTTCGGCAAGCCAATCATCTCGCGGTTATGAACCCGCTGGACTTCGAGGAGATCGCGCTGGGCGGCTTGCAGCCGTGCGTCCGCGGCAACCTGGTCGACGGAGAGGTCGGCTTCCTCGAAGCTGGGGGATGGTGGTTGAGCGTTGGAGGATGAAGGTTGGGGCTTGGAGGATGGAGATTGGGGGTTGGAGGCTGGCGGCTCGGACTTGGAGGATGGAGGTTCGGACGAGAGAGCCTTGTCAAGGTCCGCCATGTCCGAATTGGAGGATGGGGACTTGGAGGATGGAGGTTGGGGTTTGGAGGATGGAGGTTCGGACTTCGAGGACTGGGGTTCGGCGGCAAGCTGCTTATCAAGGTCGGCCATATCCGAGTCGGAGGATGGAGGCTTGGTGGATGAAGGCTTGGACTTGGAGGATGGAGGTTCAGACTTGGAGGACGAAGATTCGGACGAGAGAGCCTTGTCCAGGTCCGCCATGTCCGAACTCGAGGATGCAGCCTTGGAGGATTGCGGTTTGGAGGTGGAAGCTGCGGGTTCGGAGGCGCCGCCTTCTGTATCGGGTCCTTTGAGGCGGAGCTCGACCTCTTCCAAGTCGGCCTCGGTGGACTCGAGTTGGGACGAGGCCGCGTCGGAGGCGTCCTTGGCCGTCGTAAAGCGAGCCTTAGCTGCCAGATATTCGGATGCGTAGTCGGGGCGGTCGAGCTGACGCAGGAGGTCGGCGCGCTTCACCGTGAGCACACGGCGCTCCAACTTGGCGAACTGATCCTGATACGCGAGCCACGCCGGGTGGGTGTCTTTCCACATGGTGACGATCATCACGATCAGCACCACCACGCTCATGCCGAAGAACACCATGTTCATCTGCAGGCCGGTTTGAGTGTTCTTTTTTGCTGCGCCTACTGCCATGGCCAGACCCACCTCCATTCGGGCCCACGGAAGAACTGCCCGATCAAGACAAGAATCAGTAGCATAAACACAAATAGCAGGAATGCTCGACGGGAGAACTTCTCAACCGCCAGCTCGTTGTCGAAGCGCGGGCCGAGCGAGAACTTGAACAGCCCGAGAGCAGCCACGACCAGCAAGAGGATGGTCGGCAAGCCAAGGGTTCGCGTCGCGTTCGCAAAGCGCGGGGCGATCGAGTGTTCGACACTCCAAATCAACCCATCGAAGAGGGGGATGACGATCGCCGCGATGAGGAAGCCGATCGGAACGACTTTGTAGCGGCCCCGGAAGAAGGGAAGCGCGCACATCGTCAGCACCAGGGCGCCGGGGATGACAAATCCGGCGATGAACGGCGGCGAGTAGTGGAGGAGCTCCTGCAGCGAGAGGAAGTACCACGGGGCCTTGGCCGGGTTTGGGGTCTTACCCGGGTTGGCCAACTCCTCGAGCGGCGCATCGAACAGGATCGAGATCACCAGCAGCGCGGTGAACATAAGCCCGAAGGCGAGGAACTCGCGCGAGATGAGATGGGGATAGGAGGGGACCCGGTCATCGTCGCGTGACGTGCCGGGTCCCTGAGCCCCGTGGATAAAGCCTAGGAGACCGTACTCTTTCGAGCTGGTCTTGCCTTCGTCAGGCGTCATGCTCGAGCCCTCCTGAGAAGCCGTCCTTGCGGACCCGCCAGAAGTGGAAGACCATTACGAGCATGATCGCGACGGGCAGGACGATGACATGGAGAACGTAAAAGCGAATGAGTGTGGCCTGGTCGACCGCGGGGCCGCCCAGCAGCACGTAGCGGAACTTCTCGCCGATCAGCGGAATCGCGCCGGCCATATTGGTTCCGACGGTAACCGCCCAAAGCGCGAGCTGGTCCCACGGCAGAAGGTAGCCGGTGAAGCTCAGCATCATCGTCAGCACGAGCAAGACCACGCCGATGACCCAGTTGAACTGCCGCGGCGGCTTGTAACCTTTCTGGATGAACACCCTGAGCATGTGCAGGCAAACCACGATCACCATGAGGTGAGCCGCCCACCGGTGCATGTTTCGGAGGATCTTCCCAAGCGAGACTGCGCTCTGAAGATCGACCATGTCCTTGTAGGCGTGGTCGGTGGCGGGCACGTAGTAGAACATCAACATGATGCCGGTGATGAGGAGCATGGCGAAGAGGCCGGCGGAAAGGCCGCCAAGTCCGTACGTCACGCTAAATTTGAGCGACTTCCGGCTCACCGTCGCCGGATGCAGGTGCATCCAGAAGCTGGTGATCGCGATCTCGGATTGCTCCTTCGGCGTCTGAGGTAATGGATGCTTGAACGCGGAGCGCCACGGCCCCGAGTGGGCAACATCCTTTGCCAGCGCCCTCCAGAACCCGCCACGGAATCCGGCGAACAGCTTTCCAGCTCCAGGGATGGTTGCCAAGAATTGCCCCGTCGAGGTTGCGTTGAAAGCGCCGCCGAGCCTTCGCAAAACGCTTCGTTCGAAGCCTGGAGGGTTCTCGATCATGTCCGGAACCGGTCCTTCCGCGAGGTGCGAACACGCTTGTCGACGATGAGCTCGCCACCGTTCCCCAGTGAGACTTCGTAGACCTCGAGCGGCTTCGGGGCGGGACCCGCGATATTGGTGCCGTCGGAGCCAAAGCGGCTACCGTGGCACGGGCAGAAGAACCCGGGTGAGGCATCGTCCGGCCGGACCGCACACCCGAGGTGGGTGCAGGTGGCGGATAGGGCGAGATAGCTGTTCCCGTCACGCACGATAAAGATCTGCTGATCGGAGACATACGTGGCCGCCTTATCCGGAAAATCGGAGGGCATGCCGACCTTGAAGCGCAATGATTTGCCGTACTGGACGTTTGGGACTACGAACCGCAGCGCGCCGAGAACGACAAGCGCAAACGACGTGAAAAACGTTACCAATCCGGCGATAAAGAACCGGCGCGACTGGATTTCGTCGCGGTTCAACTCAGACCCCTGCATACCCAACCTCCTCGTACTTCGCCATCCACATGGCATCCACCGGGCAGCGCTCGACGCACAGGGCGCAGCGCGTGCACTTCTCTTCGTCCTTGAGCATCACGAACCACTGAGGCTCGCCGTGCGGGCCGGGATCGGCCATCTCCTCAAACGTGATGCCGTGGTGCAACCCTGCCAATTCGCCTACCTTCTCATCGGGCTCGATGTCCGATACGGGCACGATCTTTAGACATTGGAAGGGGCAAATATCGACGCACCCGCCGCAGAGCACACACTTGTTCCAGTCCACCATCGGGGCCCGATTGCACGTGAGGCAGCGGGAAGCTTCCAGCATTGCCGCCTCACGCGTGAAGCCCTCCTCCACCTCGGTAACACCGGTTCGCCGGTCGACGGGGATCGTCGGGACCTCTTGCCGCGGCGTGCGATCGTAGCCGGCCGGCATCGAGTGCATCGGGATCGGGGTCAGGCGGGGACGCGGCAGCTCCTCGGCCGGCACTTCGCTCCCAGAAAGGAACTTGTGGATCGCGCGGGCAGCGCGGCGCCCGTCGGCGATCCCTTCGATGGCGGTTCGGGCGCCGAACGCCAAGTCGCCGCCAACGTAGAGACCGGGGACGTTCGTCGCCATCGTATCGGGAATCGCCTTGACGAAGCCGCCCGGCGTCATGTCGAGCTCGACCTCGCCGGTGAGGAATCCGAGATCGGGCTGTTGGCCGACGGCGATCAAGATCGTGTCGCAGGGCAGCACGGATTCGGTGCCTTCCGCGAATTTGGGATTGAAGCGGCCGGTGTCGTCGAACACGGAAGTGCATTTGACGGTCTCGAGGCCGGAGCACCGGCCCTCGGTGGCTATCACGCGGCGCGGACCCAAGCTGTTATGGAGGACGACGCCCTCGCGCAGCGTTTCCTGGACCTCGTCTTCGTGGGCCGGCATCTCGTCGTAGGACTCGAGGCAGACCATGTGGACCTCGGACGCACCGGCACGTACGGCGGAGCGCGCGACGTCGATGGCGGGATCGTGGCTCCGGTCGTCCTCAGGGACGATGATGCCCGCCTCGCGTGCGGCGGTTCGGGCGACGTCGACGGCGACATTGCCTCCGCCGATGACCACGACCCGGTGACCGACGGGGACCTTGTAGCCAAGGTTGACGTTGAGCAGGAAGTCGATGCCGTTGATGACGCCGTCCGCGTCGACGCCCTCGATTCTTAGGTCACGGCCCTTCTGCGCGCCGACGGCCAGGAAGATGGCGGCGAAGCGCTTGCGGAGTTCCGCGAACTTCATTTTTTCGCCGATCGGCGAGTTGGTATGGACTTCGATGCCCACGGAGATCAGCGACTCGATTTCCGCGTCCAGCACGTCCCGGGGAAGCCGGTACTCCGGAACACCGCGCCTGAGCATCCCGCCGAGCTGCCCCGAAGCCTCATAGAGAGAAACGTCGTAGCCTAGGAGGGTGAGGTCGTGCGCGGCGGTGATGCCGCTCGGTCCTCCCCCGATCACAGCGACCTTCTTGTGCTGCTTGGCCAGCCTGGGGAGGGCGCCACCGGAACGCATGCCTGTTGAGGCGAAGTCGGCGGCGGCGCGCTTGAGCGCCCGGATCGATATCGGCTGATCGTGGACGCCCCGCCGGCATGCTGCTTCGCATGGGTGCCCGCAAATCCGGGCGCAGATATTGACAAAAGGATTCGGCATACGAGCGAGCTTGTATGCCGAATCAAAGTCCCCTTTCGCGATCGCTTCGATGTAGCCTTGGGCGTTCGTGTGGACCGGGCAGGCGGCCCGGCAGTTTACGTTCCGCCGTAGCCAGCCTGCGTCGATTACTTTGGCCGTCAGCCTCGAAGCGCTCATCTCTTCCTCGCCCGCCTTAGTAGGCGAAGTCGAATACGATTCCCAGGGCGTTGTTCTTTGTGTTCTTCAGGTCCTGCGTGTACTCGAGGCCCACGAAGAAGTTGGTTCTGAGATAGTAGGTGTAGTTTCCGGTTAGGTGCTGCAGTTCGAGCGACGGCATGCTCGAAGAGTTGATCTGGTCGTATCGTAGATAGACCAGACTCTTTTGGCCGAGCACGTAATCGCCCTCCAGGAAGTAGCCGTTCCAGTTGACTTTCATACCGTCGCCGTTCGGGCTATCGGCCGTCCCGCTCAGGAAGCTTCCGCAAAGCTCGAAGGGCTTTTGCATCAGACCTTTCGTCTTTTCGAACGGCTTTCCGAACTTAAGGCTGAAATCGGCGCCGCCCATCGTATAGGTGTTGCCGAAGAAGCTCGTCAAGTTCGTATTCGGGTCCGTAACCGGAACCATCGTTCGGCCATGATATGCCGCAACCCCGACGAAGCAATCGCCGTTAAAGTAGGCGTTCAACCGCCCGGAGACGTCCTGGGCGTTGAGCGCGGTACCGTTGCCGTTCCCGGCGCCCTGGCTGTTGCTGTTGAAGAGGCCGACCTCCCAAAGGAAGCCCTTCATGCTGTCGAACGGATCGGCCGAAGCGGAGTCCTCATCCCCCTCGACCTTCTTCTTTTGAAGGCCCGGAAGGGCTGCCGACGGTCCATGGAGAAGCGAGGCCTGCTCGGGCGGAGTCGGACTCGCGTCTCCCGGCTTTCCGTGCATGAGGGCAGGCGTGATATCCGATCCAATCGTTCCGAACAGCCGCACACCTTCATGTTGCGTTGAAAGCTGGTAGCCGCCGAGACTGATGTCCTGCGCGGCATAGCCGGAGCGAGTGAAGAGGTCGTGCTCCGTCACGCCGTGCTCGAGCACGTCCAGGTTGCCGATCTGCAGATTGACGGGCTGGTTCGCCAAGTTGTTGAGGCTCAGCGAGATCTTTCCGACATCGGTCACGCCGCCGGACGTTGCCAGCTCGGCGAAGATTCCGATGTCCTGGGCCAGCGAGTCAGCCGCAAAGATGTGGAAGACGAACGGGCTGTTGAACATGATCGGGCTGTTCGTGCCCGCCCACTTGTCGAGCGCCATCTGGTTCTCAATGAGGATCGCGATCGGCGGCTGCTCGGGCAGTGAGAAGTTTGGATCCTCCTTCATCACGATCTTGCCGACGTTCTTGTCACCCGGCTGCTGATAGCCGTGCAACTGGAAGTTTTTGCCGAAGACATTCAACTTCGGGAACCCCACATGGCATCGCGCGCAAGTCGTTTTATACTTGCGCGCGAAGTAGGGAATGGCTTGGGCGGTGCGAGGAATGCCGACGAGGGCAACTCCCAGCGCAACCGTTGCGGCTTGAAAGAGACGGATAAGTTTCATGGCATTCCTCGCTTCCCTTTGCTCTCCTTTCCAGAAGCCCACATTCGCCTTTGGGCGCCGGGCGTTAAATCACAAGTTGACGATCGTCTTGGCTTGGCCCGACGCCGGGACGGTGATCTGCTGCGTGGTTGAACCCGCCTCAGACCATACCTTCAGCGTGTAGGTGCCGGCCGGAACGCCCTCGATTCGGAACAAACCGGTCGAACTCGTCTTTGAGAAAAACGGGTTGGCTAGCACGATGATGTAGGCCTTCATGTTCGCGTGGATGTGGCACTTGATCGGGATGATTCCGGCATGATCGAACTTGATATCGCTGGAATCGCCTCTCTTCTCCTGGCTTACGTTAAACGTTTGCACGTGGGAACTGGAGAAGACGTTGTGGAAGTACGGGTCCGAATTATCGAACCGAACCGTGGTGCCCTTCATGATCGCCAACACGTGGGGAAGGAACTCCTTGTCGCGCTGGTCCATCTTTACCGGGCTGCCGGACGCGTGGTACGAGCCGGGAACATCCTGGATGCTGACGACCGCTTGGGCAACGCCCTTGCCGCCGCTCTTGACCAAGCCGACAACTTCGGCGCTGCCACCATACCGGGCGATGTGGGTGCCACCGGTTGCGGCTACGCCCATGAGCGCGGTTACGACGAGAGGAACAAACTTCGTATTCATGGGTGAATCTCCTGCTGGGCAACGCGACTATTGAGAAAGTTCGGGGCTCTCTGAGCGAGTGCTTCGCGAGCGTTGACCATGCAACCAAATAATTACACGACAAGCCTACTTGCGCCAGTCGCCGGTTGCATGTCCTGAAAAGTATGGACTTGCCGAGTTCGGAGTTTTACGGCTTCGCGGCGGCGAAGAGCTCCTCGATTCCAAGCTCGAAGGCCTGCTGGAGGGCGACGTCGGCAGGATCGCGGTTGGCGATGGCGGTCACAAGATCCGTCCATCGGGAGTGCTCGGTGAAGGCCTTCAGGAGACTGACGAGGCCCTCGTCGCCTCCTTTTGAATGCAAGTGGGCCACGAGTACGGTCGCTTGGTCGTAGGCGGCGCGAACGCCGCCCATGTTCGCCGTGTCGCGCCGGTCGGCACCGAAGGCGCCGCCCATCTGAAGCGGTGTCCGCCACCGTCCCGCCTCCCGAAGCCGCTGGGCGGCGAGCTCCGCGCTTCGCCCCTCCATGAAGCACGCGATCCCTTCGTCAAGCCAGTGCGGCGCCTGGCCTTTGGCGGTGTTCAACACGACAACATGCGCAAACTCATGGGCGGCGACGCGCCATAGTTCACGGGGATCGTGGGTGCTCGCCTGGGGGAGGCAGATCTTGTCGTACGGGGTTTTGTCGGTGCAATAGCCGTAGCGAGCCTCGTGCCAATCGGCATCCGCTTCGCCGACGAGGATCGTCGCGAGGACCGATTCGCGATGGTCCCACTGGAGCCGGCGGGAGACGGTTTCGGTCGCGTGAAGGATAACCTCGCCAACCTGAGCATGGTGGGGGACCTCACCGGGCACCCACTCCAACTCGAGGGTAGGACTGAGCTTGGTCCGGTCGGAGGCCTTGCGGGTGCGGGCCTCGCCTTCGATGAATCGGAACGCGCCGAGCGCGCTTCCACGAAATGCGGCCGCGTCCGACTTGACAAGGTCGTAGGCCGCGACCACTTTGTCGTCGTGGTACAGCTCCATCGCCGCCTTCCAGAGGGCGGACTCGGCCCCGAGGTCTATGAGATAGCGGGCCACTTCAAAAGGGATACGAGAAGTCGGCGGGTGTTGTCGGCTGGCTCCCCGTTCCCACGTCGCCCCAGCGACCCCCAGCGTTCAACCCTACGCCGGTTGCTTGGTTTCCGCGTATGCGGTCACGCAGTCTCGGCCGTTGGCCTTGGATGCGTAGAGGGCCTCGTCCGCCCGTCGGATCAGGTCGGCGGTGTCCACCGTCGTGAGAGTGAGCGTGGCGACTCCGAAGCTCGCCGTTACCTCTCGGTTCGGCCATGACGCTTCGGAGATAGAGCGACGCAATCGCTCGGCAACTTCGGCGGCGCCGACGGAGTCCGTGTTCGGAAGCACCACCGCGAACTCTTCGCCACCGTACCGTCCGACGAAGTCGCTCTCACGGGCCGTCGACTTGAGAATCGACGCGACCTGCCGAAGTACCGCGTCCCCTTGGAGATGGCCAAAAGCGTCGTTGTAGGCCTTGAAACGATCGACGTCGAGGAGGATCAGCGAGAGTTCCTGCTGGTAGCGGCGTGCCACCACATAGCTACGCAGCAGTGAGTCCTGAAACGCCCGGTGGTTGTGAAGCCCGGTGAGTCCGTCGGTGAAGGCAAGCGTCTCGAGTCGGGTATTCGCGATCTCGAGCTCGAGCCGTTGACCCTCGATGAGCACATTGCTTTCCAGCAACAGGGCCTCGGCCTTCTTCCGTGCCGTGATGTCGACGTTCGTGCTAATCACGCCGACCAACTCGCCGTTCGGGCCGTGCAACGGGAACCCGGTGGAGAGCACCCAGATAGGAGTCCGATCCTTTCGTTGGACCTGCCACTCGGCGGGGTCGTATTGGCCGCCATTCTTAATCGTCTCGGCGAATTTCTTGCGCGCCAGCGCCCTGTGCTCCTTGGGTACCACCAAGTCGATGATCCTCTTGAACATCGCCTCGGCGGCCGTAAACCCGTAGAGGGCCTCGCTCATGGCATTCCACTCCATGACCCGGCCGTCGTTATCGAGGGTCATGCAGGAGACAGGAAGGCGGGCGAAGAGGTTCTCAAACCGTTCCGCCGAGTGGCGAAGGAGGATCTCCTTCTCACTGGCCTCCTCGATCGCCAAACGCATCTCGTACTTAT
>DATGIR010000243.1:0-2748 GCA_035295605.1 Fimbriimonadaceae bacterium
TGGCAGCGCCTCGCCGAGGCCCTCAGCCCCATCCGCTTCAACTTCGGGCTCGACACCAACGCGACCGGCCCCAACGGCCTGCCGCTCCCCTACAAGGTCACCGATGCCCTGCGCACCATGTTCGGTCTCGCCGGCTTCGCCGCGGGCGCCCTCGATATCCCCGATCTTCCCATCCGCCTTTTCGCCTCTGGCGATGCCGACGGCCTTCTCCTCGAGCCGCAAGCCTCGCTCGCCGATCTCATCGTCAGGTACGCGCGGGACTACCTCGGCTACCTGGTGCTCGCCGATGCCAACGTCGGCGCCCGGGGGATGTGGCGCCTCCGCCCGCTGGGCACCGCCGCCAACATCCTCGCCACCTTCCAAACCGACGGGCCGGGCGCCGGGAAGCTCCCTCACGCCCTCCCCAGCTATCCGGCGAACACCGCCTTCATCCGCCGCCGCTCCTACCGAACCTGGATCAAGCCGCCGGAGGGGAACGTCGTCGTCGCCTTCGGCGCCGCGAACGCCGCCGCCGGCGGGGGCGCGCCGATGCTCTACAAGCAGGTGTTGGTGAACCCGGCCAGCTTTGACTTCGGCGGCTCCGTCACCGCCGACCCGACGAGCGTCGACTACCTGGGTCGGGTGCGCATGCTTTACCAGTATCTGCCCGCCCAGGCCGGCGAGGCCGCCGTCTCCTGGGTCGCCCGTCGGGTTTACGACTCCGCCTGCCACGGCAAGCGGCTGCACTCCTTCCAGGCGCCGCTTCTGTTGGTCGACGACCCGGACGACTCGCTGCTAACTCATTTGCGTCCGTTGCGGGTCAACGACTGCGTGAATATCGGCGAAACCGTGTGTCGACTGCGCTCTGTGAACCCCGCGTACATGAAAGACGCCCACCAATTCGCCTTTTACGAAGCGGAAGAGCTCTAGTTGGACGCCTTAAACCTTCATCGAACCGCCATCCAGGAACTCGTGGCCCGAGGCCAAGGCGAGCGCCGCGGATCGCCGCGCTTTCTGGCTCAGGAGAAGCGCAGCATCCTCTCCCAGGCGGAGATCCTTGGCCTCCCCGAAGCCCTCGTCGCCCCGATCCAGGACCTGAATCTCTCCAGCCCGACGTTCGGGCAGTTCGCGTTCATGCTGGACTACGACCCCTTGCCGTGACCGTGCGTCTCCTTTCCCCCCGGGGCCGACTACGTGCGTCTCCTCTCCCTCCGGGAGAGGTCCGCGAAGCGGGGTGAGGGCGCCGTACGCCCTCCACCGGTTCGCTTCGCTCGCCGACTCCCCCCGGCGGGGGGAGAGACGCGTGGAGCGACTCCCCCCGGCGTCTCCTCTCCCTCCGGGAGAGGTCCGCGAAGCGGGGTGAGGGCGCCCTCCACCGGTTCGCTCCGCTCACCGACTCCCCCCGGCGGGGGGAGAGACGCGTGTAGAGACTCCCCCCGGCGTCTCCTCTCCCTCCGGGAGAGGTCCGCGAAGCGGGGTGAGGGCGCCCTCCATCTGCGCTGATAACACATCGCCGCCATCTCGCCAAACACGCCGCGCCGGCGCGCCCCAACTCCGTAGCACTCGTCGTAACTTGCTTTTGCTTCCCCTTCGCTGAAGGAGCACCCATGAAATCCGTCGGAACCGTGATAGGCGTGGCAATGGTCGCGCTCGTGGCCGCGTACGGCTACCACTCGAACCACGAGGCCGAGCGCATCGCCGCCCCCGCGCCGGGCTACTACGAGCACTTCGCGCAGATTCAGCTCAAGGCGCGTCTGGCCGAGGAGGCCGACAGCCTCCCGCGCGCCAGTAAGAACGGCAAGACTATCCGGGCCCAGGGCCTCTAGCCGCCGCAATGAAAAGCGTTGGAACGGCGCTCGCCGTGCTGCTTCTCGCCCTCGCGGCCGCCTACGGCTACTTCTCGAAGCGAGAGGCCGAGCGCATCGCCGCCCCCGCACCCGGCTACTACGACCGGTACGCGCAAATCCGCCCGCTGGCGATTCACGAGGAGGAGCGCGACGGCCCGCCGAATCCGGATCCCAAGGGCATGCGCCGCCCGAGACAAGCGCAATAACCCTAGAACCTAGAACCCTAGAACCCTAGAACCCTAGAGCCTTTAAAAAAAGGGGCCTGGGCCAACCGGTTCCCGTCGGTCGGCGCCAGGCGATGCAAGGGCTAGTGAAGCGGGAAGTTGACGTTCAACAGCGCCAGCCACTGCGGCTTGGCCGTCGACTTGAGCGGAATCTGATACTGATACGACAGGTTCGCGGAGACGTTCACGCTGCGCGAGCCGTACAGCTTGGCGGTAAAGCCGGTCTCCTCTTTCCACACGCCGAGGAAGTTAGCCTTGAACTTCGTGTAGATGGCCGGCTGCTGCTTGATCGGCGCCAGCACGTAGTTGGTCTGCTCGCCGATCGAGAAGATCGGCTTGCTGTGAAAATGGATCGGGTAGGTCGGGTCGTAGCAAGCGTTGAGCTGCTCCCGCAGGTTGCCGTACTTCGCCACGCACGCCTGAATGCCGAACTCCTGGTCCCACGTGCGGACGAGGTTGTTCTTCGGCTTCAGGTAGAGCTGGACGTCGGACCAATCCTTGATGAACTTGACGCCGTCGGCATGGGCGGCGAGGCTAGCAACTCCGACCAGCGCCAGAGCCGCCAGCTTGAAGTTGTTCGCCCGGTTCCCCCGAGTGATCGAGGCGAGTCGAGACTGAACAAAAACCATAGCTTAAAGCGTTGGCCCTTGCAACTAAGCTGATAATCCGGTTCATCGAGTACCTATTTAGAGGTAGCG
>DATGIR010000244.1:0-2786 GCA_035295605.1 Fimbriimonadaceae bacterium
CACCATCGAAGGGTGGGCCGGCGGCGGCAACGGCCGGGGCGGAGCCGTCAAGCTCTGGAGCAACCGGTCGACGTACATCCAGCCACCGTCCGGCTGGATTCCATCGGTCGGTCCCGTCCTTATTCCGTCGAACATGCGTGCGGGTATCGCTCGCCCCGACGCCACACAATTCCCGCTTTCGGCCCCGGTCGCATGGCCCGAATCCGGCGGTCGGATCGCCATTCGCGCGAACGCGGACAGCGTGAGCGGATCGGCCGCCATCCACGCCTTCTACGGCGACGCGAACTACCTCCTCAATGCGGCAGCCTACGACGCGAACGTGATGGTCTGCACGCCTCTGACCGCCGGACCGGATGGATCCCTCTACTTCGGATACACGGTCGAGGGAGCCAACCCCCTCAATCTTGTGGGCGGGCTGGCGGTGGTGCGACCGAATGGGCTCGGCACGTTCATCACCGCTGCAGCTATGGCCGGTGGGGATGCGGGAATAACCCAACCCCAATACAACTGCGCGCCGGCCCTTTCGGCCGATGGCCAGCTCGTGTATATCGCCGTTAGCGCCGGCTATTCGGGCCGGGGCTACTTGTGCGCGGTCAACACCCGGACGATGCTCCCGAAGTATCACGTTGCCCTTCAGGACCCGCTCAACGGCTCGCCCGCAACCGTCACTTCCGACAGCACGTCATCGCCCCTGATCGCCCCGGACGGCAGCGTGCTGTTTGGTGTCCTCGAGAACAGCCTAGGCACCAACAACTTCCGCGGCTATATGCTGCACTTCTCCTACGACCTCGTAACCTCGTATACTCCGGGCGGCTTCGGCTGGGACAATACGGGGTCGATCATCCCCTCTAGTTTCGTTGCGAGCTACAAGGGCCAAAGCCCTTGGCTCCTGCTTTGCAAGTACAACAATTACGCGGGCGCCGGAAGCGGTGATGGCGTGAATCGGATCGCCGTTCTCGATCCAGACGTTGAGACGAGCAATACCAACCCGACGGGCGGCTTCGTCAACAACGTGAACATCATGGGTGTAGTTCAAGGCCTCGTCGGACAAACACCCGATCCGAACAACATCGCGACGTTCCACCACGCCGTCAAGGAGTGGTGCGTGAACTCGATCGCCGTCGACATGATCAACAAGTCCGCGATCTGCAACAGTGAGGACGGCTCGGTCTACGTCTGGAACCTCAACAACAACACGATCACATCGAAGCTTGCGCTGACCGCCGGGATCGGCGAAGCCTACACGTCTACCGTCATCGGCGTGAACGGGTGGGTCTACGCCATCAGCAACGCCAGGCTTTATGGGTGCCAGTAGTCTACAGCGCCTCCTCGCGAAGCTTCTAACGGCCAAGTTCGCCGCGATCGCCACGGCGGTCGCGGCGATCGCCTCCCCGACCGTTTCCGCTCCCGGCATCGAGCTCTTTAGGAAGGTGGGAAAGGATGGACAGCGTTGCGCCGACTGCCACAGCCCCGACGGCATCGAGATAGGCGTATTCAACTTTCCACAGGACGACATCGAGCGGCGGGCGCGGAACCACCTAGACGCGGCGGACGCCCGTCGAATCGCCGGGCTCCTTACAAAACGACCATCGCTCAGCCATCCGGTAAATCCGGAAACCGAGCGTCCGCTCCAACCCGGTCACTTCCTACTGCCGGGCGAAACGGCGGTCCAGCGTGACGGCGAATTCGCGGCCGAGATTGCGAAGCTCGTTCCCGGGCTCGGCGGACCGCCGATCCGAACAAAGGCGCAAGCGTTCAAGACGCGTGACCGGCTGCTGGCCCTCGACCCGCGAACCGTTCCGGTCGGCATCCCCTTCAACCATCTAAGCGAGGACGTATTTCACGGCCCTGCCCATGCCACCATCGCCGACTGGATTCCCGACGTGGGGATCGGGCTAACCCCCGAGATCCTTCGACTTCAGGACGCCTACCTCGCGAAGCCGACCGAGCAGAATCTTGCGGACCTCGAAAAGTCGGTCGCCGGAATCGTGCCCAAGTCTCAGATTCACCAGCTTGCACTCGCCAAGTACCGCGCTCTGCTGCTCCTGACCCACGCCATTCGCAAGGGCGGGCCCGCGGCGATTCGGATGGATCGCGTCAAGTTGATCGGCCCGGGTAATCCGTTTTGGGACATCGCCGAGGTCACCCGGCTCAACACTCAGGCCGATCCGCGAATGCTGGCGATGCCGGAGAGCGTGTCCGAGAAGAAGCGCGACGTTCCGCTGGCGCAGCAGTTTCACGAACTTCGGCTGCCCTGGTTCTGGGCCGGCTGGACGGTCGATCCCACCCTCTCCCACATTCCCGCCGGCTTCAGCCGCACGGGTGTCCGTGGCGACTACTTCACCGATTTCCTCTGGTCCGACGGGCCTTACCCGGCCCACATGGCCTACATGATGTCCAAGAAGCTGGTCGACTCCGCCTACGGACCTCAGGAAACGCCGTCACCCATCCGCCGCCACTACGAGCTTCAGTTCTCCAATTTCCTGCTCGGCGACCATTTGACGGCGGACGATCCGAATTGGCGGTCCATCCGCCCAAAGGTCTTCAAGCTCGCCGGCAATGCCTTCCGCCTATCCTTGTTGCTGCTGCAGGATGACATCGAGAAGACCGGCGCGTGTTTGCGGCCGGAGTCCCAGCTCACCCAAATCGAGGCCATGCGGCGCTTCTTTCGCGTCGGCGGTGAGCAGAAGGACCTCGACCTGTGCGATGCAATCGCCGTCCAGCTCAAGACCGCCAGAGTCGAAGGCCGCTGAGCGCCCATCACTTCCTCGCCCCCTCGCCCCCTC
>DATGIR010000245.1:0-3406 GCA_035295605.1 Fimbriimonadaceae bacterium
CGCCTCCGCGCCGGAGTTGCAGTAGAAGACATACTCCAGACCGCCGGGCGCGACCGATGCAAGCTTTTCCGCCAAGTCGGCGGCGACGCCGCTGAAGAACGCCTTTCCGCTCAGCGGCATGCGTCCGAGTTGGTCGATGACCGCCGCCACCACCTTCGGGTGCCGGTGACCAAGGCTGAAGACGCCGTAACCGCCTAGAAAGTCGAGCAGCGCCCGCCCCTCCTGGTCGTAGATGTAGGCGCCCTCGCCGACCATCTCAACTCCGAAGCCGGCGAAGCTCATGAGCTTCGCGAGCTGCGGGTTGATGTGCGCGGTGTACTTCCGAATGACGTCCGCGTAATACGCGTCCGGGTTCTCAGGGAGGACCATGCGGCAAGTATAGATGCCTAGTCGGTCACGAAAGCGGGAGCCGACCCATGCACCTTGGAGGCGGTCTTCTCGCACAGTAGTGAAAATGCGTTCATCCGGGATGATCGGGTTTTCACCGACTCCAGGTTCACACGGCCTCTCGAAACCCGCGTGGGTATGAACGAGCAGGACGCAAAGCTTGAACCCTTAAATGCCAGCTCGACGAGTCCGCCGACGGCGGGCGTCGGGGAGACGAGGTTGCCCATCGAATAGAGGATCGGATGACCCTTATAGATTTCGACGCCCTGAAGCACGTGGGGGTGGTGGCCCCACACGACATCGGCTCCGGCGTCGATCGCCGCGTGCGCCAGCGTGACTTGGTAGGAGGTGGGGAAGGGCTGTCGCTCGATTCCGCCGTGAAAAGCGACGACGAGCACGTCGCACCGCTCGTGGGCCGCTCTGATCCAGGGCGCGAGCTTAGCCGCAGTCGGCTCCCCGCCCAGCTCTAGAGCGTTCACTCCCGCGCTTTGTGCTGTGGCCGGCGTGCACTTGTAGAGGGCGCCCGATCCCACGAACGCGAGCCCCGAAACTAGGCCAACCCGAACCCCGTTCTCAAGTCGTAGCACGGTCACCGCTCGGGCCGCCCCATCCGTTGCTCCTGCCCCGGCATGCTTGATTCCGGCCTTGTCCAGGCCCCGGAGCTCTCCCGCCAAAGCGGCGGGCCCGTAATCCAATGCGTGATTGTTAGCGAGGCTCACAGCGGCGATGCCGGCGGGCTTCAACCAGCGCAAGTGGCCGGAATTCGCTCGGAGCACGAACTGTTTGCGCGCCTTGAGCTCAGCGGGGCTCTTGCGCTTGGTGGGCGAGCCGGTCGTTGTCATCGGCACCTCCAGGTTCGCAAAAACGAGGTCGGCCTTCTTGAGTTGAGGCGCGATGCCGGCAAAGGGCGAGCTCTTGGGCGAAACGCCGTTGAGCATGATGTCGCCACACAGGACCAGGCGCCACTGCGCGGCGACGACGAGGAGGGGCGCGACGATCAAGCTCGCGTTATCGGAGCCTAGAGTCCGCCGATTCCGCGCCCACTCCCGGCGCTTTGGTTCGGGTTGAAGTTCGTGGACCCGCTGACCGGGACGGTAATCCAGTCTCTTGGTTGTCCCATGATCTTCAGCGGTGACTGGCCGGCGGGCGGCTTGTATGGGATGTGGAGATTTCGCCCTACTTGCGGCACCTCGAAGAGAACGACCGTGGTCGGGGTCTTGCGGAGCTCATTCACGTCTTTCCCGGCAACATCTTCGTTGAATGCCATTCCGGTTGGACCCTCGCCGTTCTCGGCCGGGCATCCCAAATCCTTGGTCGCATCCCCGAAGTCGATGATCCCGGCCCCGTTCGCCTTTTGGCCGCCGGTGTCGCGACCGTAATAGGGGATGATGGCGTCCTGCCAGGTGTCCGCCGGTGGAAGCTTGCCGCCGTTCGCAGTCGCATAGTCGCTGAGCGCTTTTCGGGCGAACTCGTAGTGCGTGATACACCCGATCGAGCCCCCAACCTTCTTAAAGAAGTTCATGAAGACCACCCCGATGCCGACGCAACAGAGCACACAGACGCCGATGATGACGAGCACGGTGATGAGCAGGGCGTTCGATTTCTTCGGCGGCGGGCCGCCAGAGGCGAATTGAGGGGGTGTTTCCATTCCGGTACTTTATATCACGCGCAAGCGCGCTATCTTAGAGACGGAGACCCATTGGCCGAAGACGCGACTGAGCTGAAAATCCCGCTCGAGCGCCGTGCCGGTTGCGCCGTTTTCGCAGTTGCTATCGGCGATCACTTGGGCTTGGACGTGGAAGCGCTCAGGCGCCTGCGGCAAGCGGCCGAGTCTTCAACCCTGACCGGCGAAGCCGAACTCGATGAAATCCTAGGATTCGTCGCGAACATGAACGCCCCCTCCGCAAGCGTCCGGCTGCAAGAGGCGTACGCCGCAGTGGCCCCCGTCATCCAACCCCTGAGATGGTGACCGGCTACTCGCCACTCACCACTCACGACTATCCAATCGCCCGGTAATCTCGGTGCGTGACGTTCCAAGAAATGGTGTTTCGCCTCAACGATTTCTGGGCGAAGCAGGGGTGCGCCATCCTCCAGCCGTACGACATCGAGATTGGCGCCGGCACCATGCACCCGGCCACCACCCTCCGCGTGCTCGGCCCCGAACCTTGGAATGTGGCTTACCTTCAACCGTCAAGAAGGCCGGCCGACGGGCGGTACACGCTGAACCCCCAGCGCAGCCAGCGCTACTACCAATATCAGGTGATCATGAAGCCGTCACCCGAGAACATCGTCGACCTCTATCTGGCTTCACTGGACGCGCTTGGCTTCGATACCACCAAGAACGACGTCCGGCTCGTCGAGGACGACTGGGAGTCTCAGGCGGCGGGTGCCAGCGGCGTCGGCTGGGAGGTCTGGGTGAACGGCGCCGAGATCACCCAGTTCACGTTCTTTCAACAGATGGGCGGAATCGAGTGCGATCCCGTCAGCGCCGAAATCACCTACGGTCCCGAGCGGTTGTGTCTCATGCTCGACGACGCGAAGAGCTTCTGGACCGACCTACGCTGGAACGAGACTCTCACCTATCGCGAAGTCGACTTCCAGCTTGAAATGCAGGACAACGTCTACAACTTCGAGGTCGCCGACACGAAGATGCTCGTGCAGCTCTTCGACATGTACGAGATGGAGTCCAAGCGCGTGATCGACACGCCCTTGAAGTGGGATGCCGAGCAGGGAATCTACACGACGAACATCGAGGCGGGAGGGGAGGCGCCCGCAAACGTCGGGCCCCCCTGGATGATCTATCCGGCCCTGGATTTGGCGCTCAAGTGTTCGCACGTCTTCAATCTGCTGGATGCCCGTGGCGCGGTGGGCGTCACCCAGCGCGCCGAGTACATCAACCGGATCCGGTCAAGGGTCCGCGCCTGCTGCCTAAAGCACGTAGAGCAGTACAAGACCCCGGCCAAGGTGTGACTTGCCGCAGCCGGCTCTTTCTCGCTTGCCCTTTGCCGGAAGGGACGCC
>DATGIR010000246.1:0-2888 GCA_035295605.1 Fimbriimonadaceae bacterium
CAGCACGCTGAGGGCGACGATGGTTCCCGGGACGGGTTCCGGCCGCCGCCTCATCGACTGCGCCTCTCATTGCCGTCAGCGGCGAGTTGGGTACCCGGCACGATTGGGACCTCGCACTTCACCAGGCGCCCCTCGGCGCCCCGCCTGACGAGTCCAACGCCAATATCCGGCATCGGTCAGCCATCCTTCACTGCATGTGTCCCCACGAGACTGACAGTGTGTTGTATTCTGGCTAGTGCCATAGTACCGCCAACTAAAGGAGGCGAGGGTGGGCGAAATTCTTGGCGTCGGATGTAGTCATGGACCAGGCGTCGTCGGGCCGCTCGAGCGCGGTAGTCACTACTTGCGCCAGCACCTCGAAGAAGAGGAGACGCCCGCGGAGCTGAAGGACCCGAAGAATTGGCCGCTGCAAATGCAGGAGGAGTGGGGAAACGACCAGGGGATGACCCACGCCAAGAAGTACCAGGAGATCCTGCAGCCAGCATATCGGAAAGCGCGCGCCGAGATCGACGCGTTCAACCCGGACTTCGTTCTGATCTTTGGCGATGACCAGTACGAGTGTCTGCTCGAAGACCTGCTGCTCCCGTTTAACATCTTCGCCGTTCCGGAGGTGGAGGGACCGGTCCGGGGGGCCGATTCCGGCGGCGGCAGCGCGCGTATCCTCGGTCACCAGGATGCCGCCAACTACCTTGCGCGCGAGCTGATCAACAGTGGCTTCGACGTTGGGTGCTCGTGGAAGCTGCCGCACCGGCAGATGTATGGCCACGCGTTTACCACGACGATCCACTACCTCGATCTCGACCACCGTGGCTGGCCATACCGGCTGATTCCGGTAGCTGTGAACTGCTATGGTGACGACCTGCGCGTTCCCACGCCGGAGTATCCAAACCCCAGCGGGATCGGCCGACGCCTCGAGAACGTGAAGATGCCGCCCCCGCCCGGCCCTGCGCCGTTCCGCTGCTACGATTTCGGCCGCCGCGTGGGCGAGATCCTCAAGGCCAGCCCATACCGCGCGGTCATCATCGGCTCGTCGAGCTGGTCGCACGCGTCGCTCACCACCAAGAACCATTACATGTGGCCCGACGTGGAGTCTGACCGCCAGCGCTTCGCCGAGTTGAAGAACGGCGAAGGCTACAAGTGGCGGGACCTCACTTCGGATCAGCTCAAGGACGCCGGCCAGCATGAGTTCCGCAACTGGATTTGCTTTGCGGGCGCCATGCACGGCCGGGGCAAGCCGGACTACGTCGCGTGGGCGGAGGCCTACACGAACAACTCCTGCAAGGCCGTCGTCATCTACAACGCAGAGTAAGCGGGGAGGGACCGAGGGACCATGGAAGAAGCAGAACGGCGCCCGGAAAACTTACTGCGGCGCGGCACAGAATACCAGCGGTGGCAGAAGGCCGAGGGTATTCCGATCCACAGCGGTGCCTACGTCACGGACCTCTATCACGCCGACGTGGCGCCCTGGGCGCGGATCGGCCAGAAGGGCGCCTTCGTGAACCTTGCCGACCAGGAGATCGATGACGCCTGGCTCATCGAGCTAGCGCCGGGTGGCGACACCAATCCGCTGCGCCACATGTTCGAGGCCACGATCGTAGTGCTGGATGGACGCGGGGCAACGACCATCTGGCAGCCGGGCAAGCAAAAGCAGACGGTCGAGTGGGCGCGCGGCAGCGTCTTCGCGCCGCCCATCAACTGCTTCTACCAGCACTTCAACCTCGACGGGCAGCGCCCGGCCCGGCTGCTCGCCGTCACGCTCGCGCCTATGGTCATCAACTTCTTCCGCAGTGCGGAAATGCCATTCAACGTGGACTACGTCTTCGCCGACCGATACGACGGCGAGGGAGACTACTTCAACGGCACCGGCGAGCGCGACGAAACCCGCGCCCGTGAGTGGGTGACGAATTTCGTGCCGGACATCCGGTCCTTCCCGCTCGACTCCAACGATGATCGCGGGGTCGGCAGCTTCCGGCTCGGGTTTACCTTCTCGAAGAACCAGATGGTGGCGCACAGCAGCGCCTGGCCGGTAGGGACGTACCTCAAGGGGCATCGCCACGGCGTCGGCGCCCACGTGCTCATCCTGGAGGGGAGCGGGTATTCGCTCCTATGGTTCGAAGGGGAGGAGCGTCAGAAGGTCGACTGGCAGGATGGCAGCGTCCTCTCGCCGCGCGATCACGAGTTCCACCAGCATTTCAACCCCGGCCCCGCGCCGGTCCGCTACCTGGCGTTCCGCCTGGGCGCGGCGGACGTGAAACGGTACACCTCGGCTGGGGTCATCCTGGACCAGTACGACTCCGAGGACGAGGACCCCGCCATCTACGATCTCTTCGAGCGAGAGTGCGCGCGCAACGGGGTCAAGCCGGCGTTTCCGCGACCCAACTACCGCGCGCGGGCGCAGGTCTAGCCGCCGGCAGATCGACCGTAGCCCCGACCAGCACGGCGCGAGAGCGGGGCGCGCCGTCTACGACCACGTAAAGGCTTCGTGGACGACGTGCGCTCCGGTAAGGTCACCCGCTAAGCGGTGCAGCGATGCAGGAGCCGCAGAGCGTTCGCATCGATCGTGGCTCGTCGCCGCCGAGGAGAGGGCGGGAGCCTCAACGTGGCACGGTCGCGACGACATCCAGCGTGAACTTGCTCTTGTCGTTCCCTCCCACTTCGGTGACGCCCACGGCAAACCGGGCTGGCGCCGTCTCGCTGGGGAAATACTCGCGGTACACCCGGTTGAACTCGGCGCGGTCATTCAAGTCCTTCATGTAGATGGCGACCCGCACCACGTCGGCCAGCGTGGCGCCGGCGGCGGCCAGCACCGTCTTCACGTTCTCGAGCGCGAATCGCGTCTGCTCCGCCACGTCGTCGGTATCGCAGCGGCGGGTCGCCGGGTCTTCGCC
>DATGIR010000247.1:0-18918 GCA_035295605.1 Fimbriimonadaceae bacterium
GCCGGCGGCTACATGGTGGACGGCGACCTGGCGAAGATCTTGCCGCTGGTTCGGCAGGCGGTCGAACTTGGCGCCGACGTGATCAAGGCCGACCCGTGCGACGACGTGGCCGAGTACCCCCGGGTGATCGAGATCGCCTGCGGCATACCCGTGCTCGTCCGGGGCGGCGGAAAGACGACCGAGGAGGAGATCCTCACCCGAACCCGGCGGCTTATGGAGCAAGGCGCGAAGGGCATCGTTTACGGCCGGAACGTCATCACCCACCCGAACCCGGCGGCGATGGTGGCGGCCCTCATGCGCGTGGTTCACGGAGACCTGGTGTAGGTATCGGGTTCTAGGTTTCAGGTTTCAGGTTTCAGGTTTCAGGTTTCAGGTTTCAGGGTCGAACGCTTGGGTGCCGCTCGAAGCGACTCATGAAGTCGGATCAACATCTTCCCCACGGATGCGGCATCTTCGCGCGTGGGCGTATGACCGTCGACCAGCTCCAAGTCCACGCACAAGTCCAGGAGAGTTTCGAGCTCGGCGCAGGAACCCTTGGCTATCGCGATGAAGCTGGCGTAATCCTTCCGAGTGCCGCGGGCCGACCCTTCTGCGATGTTGCAGGGGATGGAAAGACAAGCATGCTCGCTTGCCAAACCGTCAAATCTCGGTACGAAGCCATCTGTGGAAGACAATTGCACACCCCGGCCAACCGAAACCTGAAATCCGAAACCTAAACCCCGAAACCCAAAACCCGAAACCTGAAACCTGAAACCTGAATCCTCGCCAGAGGCCGCGGGAACTAACAACCCGCGAGGAACCATACTAGCTCCGGAGGTTTTCATTTGAGTCTGCTATTGCCTATCGCGGTGAGCATGTTGTTCGCCCAAACCCCGGACGCCAACGCCCCGCGCCTTCTCATGTACCCGACCGTTCACGGCGACACCGTCGTGTTCACATTTGCCAGCGACCTTTGGTCGGCGAACATCCACGGCGGCGAGGCCAAGCGCCTCACCAGCGGATATGGCAACAAGGCGTTCTCACAAATCTCGCCGGACGGCACGACGGTCGCGTTCAGCGCCGCGTATGACGGCGCCGCCAACGTCTACACGATCCCGATCGAGGGCGGACCGCCCAAGCGCCTCACCTACAATTCGACCGGCGATACGGTGCTCGGATGGACGCCGGACGGCAAGGTCGCCTATCGCACCGCCGCCTATGCCCCCTACCTCCAGCGGCAGCAAGAGCTCTTCACGATCTCGCCCCAAGGCGGGATGCCGAACCCGACGCCCATCCATGAGATTTTCTGGGGGTCCTACTTCGCCGACGGCCACGAGATCGCCTACACCCGACGCCCCTCGTTTCTCTACAACTGGCGCCGCTACCGGGGCGGCACCCAGGGCGTGGTCTCCCTCTACGACCTGACCACCAACACCTACTCCGAGCTTCCCCACGGGCGGGAGCAGCAGTACTACCCGATGGCGGTCGGCGACGAGATCTACTACGTCTCCGACAAGGGCGACGGGGTGCTCAACCTCTACCGGTATCACCGGCCGTCGAAGAACATCAAGAAGCTCACCAACTTCACCACCGAGGACATCAAGTGGGCGAACACCGATGGCAAGAGCATCGTGTTCACCCAAGACGGCTATCTCTGGCACTACGATATTGCCAGCGGCGCTTATCACACGCTCTCGCCCACCATCCATGCCGACGAGCTCCTGAGCCGGCCACGAATTCAGCCGGCAGGAACGATGATCCATGGCCTGGCCCTCTCGCCGACGGGCACCCGCCTCGCCATCGAGGCGCGCGGCCAGCTCTTTTCGGTGCCCGCCCACTCCGGCTCGACGCGGCAAGTTCCGCGCGGCGCCACGGTTCGCGATCAGGCCCCGCAGTGGTCCCCGGACGGTCAGTCGATCGCTTTCGTAAGCGATGCCACGGGCGAGACCGAGGTTTATACGATGCCGCAGCTCGGCGGCCCGCCGACGCAGATCACGAACCTCAAGAAGACGATCGTGGGCTTCGCCTACTCGCCCGACGGGAACAAGTTCGCGGTGCAGACCATCGACAACATGGCATATGTCGTCGACGTCGCGACGAAGTTGGCGACGAAGATTGCCCAGAGCCTCTACGGCTTCGGCGGCTCCGATTGGTCGCCGGACTCGAAGTGGTACGCCTATATCGACGGCAAGGTCACCCAGACGGCGGTTTTGAAGCTCTATAGCCTCGTCAACAAGACGACGACCGACGTTACGAGCGGCGACTATCCCGACTCCGACGTCGCGTTCGACATGAACGGCAAGTACCTCTATCTGAACTCGTCGCGGACGTTCAATCCCGAACCTGGACTGTTCGGCCCCGACCTCAAGATCGACAACGCCCAGCGGCTCTATCTGGTGACCTTGGCCAAGGACACCCCCGACCCCCGACTCCCGACCAACGACGAGGAGCCAACCAAGGAACCGGCGACGTCCACACCCGCGGGCGCGCCCGGGCAGCCCCCCAAGCCGGGAGGCCCTCCACCGGCGGGACCCGGGACGCCCGGTGGCCCCCAAGGGCGCCCGGTTCCGTCCGTGCCGCCCCCTGGCGCCAGGCCGGACATGAAGGTCGACCTCGATGGGCTCGGCAAGCGGCTCATTCCGCTCCCGATGCCTCCGGGCACCTACGCCAACCTCGTCGGCGCCAACAACGGCGTGTACTTCGCGAGCCCGCTCGGCCTGATGAAGTTCGACGTCGGAACGAAGTCCATGACGCCGGTCATTTCGGGACCGATCATGGGCGTGAGCTTCAACGCGGCGCGGACGATGATCGCCTACTACGGGCTCGGCGTTGTGGGCGTGGCGCCCGCCGGCGGCGGGGCAACGTTTGGCGCCGGACGGGTCGACACCTCGAACGTCGAGTTCATGCTCAACCCCCGCGACGAGTGGACCCAGATCTTCTGGGAGGCTTGGCGCTTCATCCGCGACCACTACTACGACGAGAACTTCCGGGGCATGAACTGGAAGGCGATCGGCGATCACTACGCCACGTACCTGCCCTCGTGCGCGAGCCGGTATGACGTCAACACGATCATCACCCTGATGCTCAGCGAGCTCGGCACGGGCCACTCGTACCTCGAAGCCCCCGGCGACCTCGGGCCGACGCCCAGGCCGATGCCGGTCGGCGCGCTCGGCGCCGACTACGCGGTGGTCGGTCACGCCGTGAAGTTCGCCAAGATCTACCGAGGCGACACCGAATCGGAAGCGGACACCGCGCCTCTGGGTATTCCCGGCATCGACATCAAGGATGGAGACTTCTTGATCTCCATCGACGGCGTCGCGATCTCCGATACCGTCAGTCCGGCCTCGCAGCTCGTGGATAAGGCCGGAAAGCTCGTGACGCTGGTGGTCAACTCAACGCCATCGGCGACGGGCGCGCGAACCGTGCGCGTGCGGCCGGGCATTAGCGAAATCCAGTTGCGGTATGTCGACTTCCTCGAGCGAAGCAAGGCTCTGGTCGAGAAGCTGTCCCACGGCCGGATCGGCTACATGCACATCCGGGACACCGCGTCGACCGGTTCGGAAGACTTCGCCCGCTCCTTCAACGCGCTGACCGACAAGGATGCCCTGATCGTCGACGAGCGATGGAACGGCGGCGGCTACCCCGATCCGAAGTTCGTGGAGGCGCTGGCGACCAAAACCTACGCCTACGGACAGTCCCGAAGCGGCGGCGACCAGCCGATCGAGGCGAGCCCGATGGGGCCGATGGCGATGCTCATCAACAGCTATGCCGGATCCGGCGGCGACCTCTTCCCGTGGACCTTCAAGAAGGCGGGGCTCGGCGTGCTGATCGGCACTCGCACCTGGGGCGGCCTGATCGGAATCGGGCCGGGCGCCGACCTCGTGGACGGCGGCTCGATCTCAACCCCGAGCTTCAGCATCTACGACGAGCACAACGAGATCATCGCTGAGAACCACGGCGTCGACCCCGACATCGAGGTCGACATGCGGCCGGACCTCGCCGCCAAGGGCGAGGATCCGCAGCTCGAGGCGGCCATCAAGTACCTCATGGACAAGCTGGCGAAGATGCCCGTGCGCAAGCCGCGCGAAGCGCTGCCGCACGTCAACAAGGACGCGAAGGTGAATCCGTAAGGCGAGCGACGTGGCCATAGCCCGCGGTGCGGGGCCGGTGAAGAAACTCCGGCCCGATACCGTCAAGCGCATCGTGGGCAGCTTCTCGCCTTACAAGGGCGAAGTGGTCTGGACCGTCATCCTGGTCGTCGCCTCGGTGGTGCTCGGGCTTCTCTCCCCGCTGTACCTCAAGCACATCGTCGACTTCGGCCTGGCCAAGAACGACATCGGCGTCACCGCGACCTACTCGATCTACACGATCGTGGTGACGATCCTCGGGAGCGCGGCCACGTACGGCTACGGCTACCTGAGCGTCGACGTCGGGCAGCGGATTCTCCGGGACATTCGCAATCAGCTCTTCGGTCACCTCCAGGGAATGTCCCTGCGCTTCTTCACGAACACCCGAACCGGCGAAATCCAGTCCCGGCTCCTGAGCGACGTCGGCGGCGTTCAGAGCGTGGTGAGCGACGTCATCACCAACGCGCTCTCGAATATCGGCATCGTCGTCGCCTCCATCGCGATGATGGTCTACTTCGATTGGCGGCTCACGCTGCTCTCGGTCGGCGTCATCCCGATCTTCGCCTACCTCAGCAGCCGGGCGGGCACCTACGCCCAGAAGGTTCGCAAGGGGCTCCAGGAGCAGACCGCCGAGCTCAACGCCCTCATGCAGGAGACGCTGAGCGTGAGCGGCGTCCTTCTCACCAAGACCAGCGGACGGCGGAGCCTCGTCGAGGCGAAGTTCGGCCGGGAGAACCAAAAGCTCGCCAACTGGCAGGTGAAGATTCAGATGATCCAATACTTCTTCTTTGGGCTCATCCGGATGATCTTCTCGATCACGCCCGCCCTCGTGTATTGGCTCGCGGCCTACCTGATGCGCGCCGACAGCCACGCGATCACGCTGGGAACCCTCGTCGCGTTCACCGCGCTTCAGTCGCGGATGTTCTTCCCGCTCAGCTCCATCCTGAGCGTCCAGGTCGAGATGAAGAGCTCGCTCGCGCTCTTCGACCGGATCTTCGAGTACCTGGACATGGAGCAGGACATCAAGGACCGGCCGGGCGCCATCACCCTCCTTCCGAACCAGGTTGTCGGAGACGTCGAGTTCAAAGACGTCGGGTTCAAGTTCGAAGAGGGGCAGGAGAAGCCGACGCTCAGCAACATCAGCTTCCAGGTGAATCCGGGCCGCTTGGTGGCCCTCGTCGGGCCATCCGGCGCGGGAAAGACGACCCTCACCTACCTCCTGGCCCGGCTGTACGACGTGACGTCCGGGGCGGTGATGATCGACGGGCACGACGTTCGGGACATCAAGGTTTCGTCGATGGAGGCGTTCGTCGGCTCGGTGACGCAGGAGACCTACCTGATCCACGACACCGTGCGGGAGAACCTGCGCTATGCGCGCCCGGATGCGACCGACGAGCAAATCGAGGCCGCCGCCAAGGCGGCGAAGATCCACGATCACGTCGCCGCGCTGCCGGAGGGATACGACACCATCGTCGGCGAGCGGGGCTACAAGCTGAGCGGCGGCGAGAAGCAGCGCCTGGCGATCGCCCGCGCCATCCTCAAGGATCCCCGGATCCTCATCCTCGACGAGGCGACCTCGGCGCTCGACACCCACAGCGAGCGGTACATCCAAGGCTCCCTGAACGCGCTCATGGAGGGCCGGACCACGTTCGCGATCGCCCACCGGCTTTCGACGATTCTTGCCGCCGACCTCATCCTGGTGATGCGCGACGGCATGATCGTCGAGCGCGGACGGCACGAGGAGCTATTGGCCAAGCGCGGGCTCTACTTTCGGCTCTATACCGATCAGTTCGAGCACGAAGCGCCAAACAGCCTCCCTTAGAGTCTCCTTAGGCACAACTTGATCAGTTGTTTTGGCAACTTTCTGCCTCCTTCATCGCGTTTATCTAGGTGGCGACTTATCCCGGGCTTAAGTCCGGAACTCCGAATTCTTGGGGACCGACCTGATCGGTAGCGCCGAGCCGAATCAGACGAGGAGATTCGGAAGAGCACTTGGCCGCCGTAGCTAAGCGACTGCGACGGCCTTTTTTCTTGCCGGGCCGCTGGTAACCTCGGTTCGTGAACAAGTTTCAGGCCGCGATCCTCGTCTATGCCCTCGCGATGATCGTCATGGGCCTGCAGGCCTTCTTCTTCCCCGAGCACGAGGCGAGTAAAGCCTCCCTGATCGCCGGTGGCGGCGTGGGTCTGCTCGAAATCTTCTTCGCCGCCCTTTCCAAGACGCACCCGCGGATCGGGTACATCGGGGCGGCGGTGGTGGCTTTGGTGCCGCTCGGGCGCTTCATCCCGCACTTGGTGAAGGACGGCCAGTTGGTCGTCTACCCGTCGCTGGTCGGGCTGGTGCTCTCGGCCGGCTTGGCGCTGTACCTCGTCGGCGGCCACATGATGTCGAAGCGCAAGAGCGCGGCTCCCGCCCCAACCGACCCTCCCGCGTAACTCTCTCCCCCCACCGGGGGGAGTACTCGCCGCGAAGCGGCGAGGGAGGAGGGCGCCTTGGCCGCGTCCGAATTCTCTCCCCCCTCCGGGGGGAGTACTCGCCGCTAAGCGGCGAGGGAGGAGGGCGTCTTGGCCGCGTCCGAATTCTCTCCCCCCTCCGGGGGGAGTACTCGCCGCGAAGCGGCGAGGGAGGAGGGCGCCCACGCCCTCACCCAGTTCGCTGCGCTCACTGCCTCTCCCGCAGGGAGAGGAGACGGTTAGGCGGCCGGCTCGTACACCGCGATCACCAGCGCCACAAACACCACCACCGCGCCCATCGCCGCGTTCGCCGAAACCTTCTCCCCCCGCGCGAAGTAGCCGATGACCGCCGCCACCGGCGGCTGAACCGCCAACGACAGCACCATCAGCGACAGCGGAGTCTTCTCCACGATCGTCGACCAGGCCCCGAAGGCGAACGCGCCCGCGAAGAGAATCAAATACACGAGCGGAATCCAACCGAGCGCCAGTGGCGGAACGTGGAGCGGCGCCGCGACCGGAAACAGGAGGGGTGCGATGAGAAAGACGCTCGCCATGCCGATCGTCTCCGCCCCAAACACCGTGAGCCCCGAGGAGCGCCGAATCAAGGCGGCGAGGAAGACGCCGGTGACGCTCTCCATGATCGTGCCGAGCAGGTAGAGCCCGTTCAGCGCGGCGTGCTTGGCGTGAAGGTCGGGCACGGCGAAGCCGATCGCGGTGACGTACGCCCCCACGCAGCCGATCGCGAGCGCCAGCCACCGCCGGGGCCCGACGTGCTCATGAAGGATGATGCCGGCGAAGAACGCCGTCCAGAGCGGGGCCGTGGTGTTGAAGACGGTCCCTTCCACCGCCTGGGTGTGACGCAGGGCGATGTAGTAGAGCAGGTGCGCCGGCCCGGTAAGGAACACGCCCAGCAGCACGCACAGCGCGAAGTCCCGCCGCGACGGGCGCCTCAGGTTCAGCCGGTAGGCGACGGCTGGAACCCGCGTCATGACGGCAAACAGCACCGCGATCCCGGACCAGCGGACGAGGCCGATGCCGGCCGGGCTGAACCCGGCATCGAGCGCCCAGTTCACCATGAGGTTGACCGGCGCCCAAAGGCAGCTCAGCAGCGCGAGCAGGGCGAAGAGCCGGAGCTTGGCGCTCACTCGTAGCGGAGGAGCGGCATGCGGCGCACTTCGGCAGTGACGCCGCCGGCATCGACAGTTTCGCGCTCGGCGGCGGCCTGATTCCGCAGAATGGCGGCGCCGATGTATCCGAAGTCCGGCGAGAAACCGGCGCTGGTGACGTGGCCGACCTCGGCGCCCATGTGCGTCACCGCCGCCCCTTCCGTGAGCGGCTCTTCGGCGCGGAGCCCCATCCAGGTGCGGTTCGTGTGGCCGCGGCTGTGGATGCGCATGAGCACTTCCTGCCCGGTGTAGCACCCCTTGCGGTAGTCGACGTGGCTCGCCTCGAACGCCATGCCCAGCTCGGGCGGCATCGTCTTGGCGGTGTAATCCTTGTCCAGCAGGGGCACGCCGGCCTCGAGCCGGGCCACCATGTACGCCTCTAGGCTCACCGTCTCGAACGGCTTCCGGATCGCCGTCTGGGCTTTACGGGCCTCGGCGGGAATCAGCAGGTCCCACCCGCCCGAGCCGGTGCGGTCGGAGCGGAGGGTGAGCACGCTGCTCTTTTCGAATTCGGTTTCGGCCGCGTCGAGCAGCGGCAGAATGAGGTGCTCGGCGAGCGCGCGGGTGGCCTGGGGGCCCTGGACCGAGATCAAGGCGAACTCGCCGGTGAGGTCGCGCGCCACGACGTCCTCCATCACCACCATCGTCTCCACGCGCTGGAGAACGGCCTCCGCCCTCGCGCGCGGGCACGTGACGATGAACCGGTCCTTGAGCGACCAGATCTCGCAGATGGCGAGGATTTGGCCGGTGGGCTCGCAGAAGCAGAAGCGGGTGGAGGCGCCCAGGTCGAGCTGGCGGACGTCGTTGGTGGCCTGGCCCTGCAGCCAGCCCTTTCGGTCCTCGCCGGCGAGCTCGATGATCGCCAGCGGCGGAAGCTCCACGATCGCGCTGGAGTCGCGGAGGAGGTCGTAATCCTGGGTCAACCGGTCGGACGCGGCGGGAGGTGCTTCGGCCATGGGTGGAACTCGCGCTTGGCGCAGGCTGTTGAGCTAGCTAATTACTACGTAGTGACCGAGCCGAATGGGGCCGTCGACGGCGCGGCTGCGGCGAAACCTGACGTTATTATGCGGAATCCCGCCCCCTCTTTGCCGAAATCCCATCCTATTCACCACCCCGGTATCCTCCGACCTAAGATGTCGGGTCCCGCCTCGCAAGCTCCGCCGGCGGTGAGCGTCATCATCCCCGCGCTGGACGAAGAGGAGACGATCGCCGCCGTCCTCGACCGGGTGCTCGCCCTGCCCGTCGCCAAGGAGATCGTCGTCGTCAACGACGGCAGCCGGGATCGGACCGGCGAGATCCTCGCCGGCTACGCGGACCGCGTGACCATCCTGACCAACCCCGAGCGCACGGGCAAGGGCTCCGCGATCCGGCAGGCGCTGCAGGTGGCCGCCGGCGAGGTCGTGGTGATCCAGGACGCCGACCTCGAGTACCTGCCCGAGGAGCTGCCCCTGGTCGTCGAGCCGATCTTGGCCGGGCGGGCCAACGTGGTGCTGGGGACGCGCTTCTCAAAAGGCCTCCCGAAGGGCATGGCGCTGCCCAACAAGATCGTGAACGTACTGCTCGCCTGGAGCGTGCGGCTGCTCTTCTTCCGTCGGATCACCGACGAGGCGACGTGCTACAAGGCGGTGCGGCGCAGCGTGCTCTTGCGGATGAACCTGACGTGCCACCGGTTCGAGTTCTGCCCCGAGGTGGTGGCCAAGGCGATCCGCCTGGGCGAAACCATCGTGGAGGTCCCGATCTCCTACACCCCGCGCACCAAGACCGCGGGCAAGAAGATCCGCTGGACCGACGCTCCCGAAGCCTTCTGGACCCTGCTCCGCCACCGCTTCTGGCGCTGCTAACCGCAGCAACTCTCCTCTCCCCCCGGGAGAGGCGGTGAGCAACGCGAACCGGGTGAGGGCGTCCGCGCTCCGTCGCCCATCCTCAAACTGATTCCGGCGACAACACCTGAATCTCGACGTACCGCTCGAAGTCGCCTGGATTGAGGGTCAAAATCGCGGGAATGCCGGCAACGTGCATGGCGGCGACGAGGTTCAAGTCGTGGGCTTGCTTGCCAACCACGCCGTACCGTCCCGCCAAGTCCGCCCATCGTGCATATCGGTGCGGTGAGTCCGGAATGAGCTCGAAGTTCTGCGTAAACCTCGCGAGCGTCTGGAGAAACCAGTCCCGGCGCCAGACCGAGGCCGTTCGACGCCGCGGGTCGCGTGGCGACCGCCCAGTATTCGATCAGCACCTGCGGCACGAGCACGAGGGTCGCCCCGGAGCTCACAAGCCTTCGAGCCGCGTCGCGGATGGGCGACTGGGCCGTATACATCCGCACCAGAACGTCGGTGACGAGCAGGACTTGGCTCAGGGGCCGCGCTCCTCATAGATCGACTCCCGGCTGACGGCAGCCGCGCCGACCGTCTCGTCAGAGAGCTGAATCCGCTCGTCGAACCACCGCTCTAGCTCGTCGAGTCCCGCCAACCGATGGTCGACGGCACGGGGGCTTTCGGCGCCATATCCCACGGCTGGATTGGCCTCGCGTACGGTGGGACGGGCCAGTCCGCGGTGCACACCGGACCGTGCTTCCGCCTCCCCCGCGGCGGGGGAGCCGGAAGCCCGATCCAGCGAATCGAGCCCGGTTTCAAGGAACTCGGCCAAAAGGGCTCTCAGTTTCACTCCGCGCATGGCGGCGGCCCGAACCCGCCTTAGGAGGCGCTCGGGAAGGTCGACCGTCGTTCGCACGCTTCCATTAAGTCATCAAACGCATCAAGACATCACTTTCTCAGGTACCCCGCCCCGGGTTCGAGGCATAGCTCACTTGCACACGAGTCACGAACTCCTGGCCCCCCCGCACGAACGTGCCGAGTGCGCCGCATCGCGCGGGCCGTGTCCCTGGACGCGTGCCATGGACGAAGCACATCCTTTGTCGTAGAATTCTCAAGCGGCGGGCAAGACAGCTACTGCACGAACGAAAATGCAAAGTGTGATCAAAACATGTCTCTTGAGTAAGGTCGGCCCAACCCTACTCACTTGTGTCGGGGGTGCACCGGCGTTAATCTTGCGAATCTGGATGGCCTCTTTTGTCTGCCTTGGCGCAGCGAGTTCTGCGAACCCCGGCTCGTGGTCGCCTATCCCCAAGCAAAACTCTCGCGAGGAATATGCCTGGCAGCACTTGTGCATTGTCGAATCAGCGGACCCTGACAAGTTGGAAAAGGTGCTCAGCCGGGAGTTCGGAACGATACTACATTGGGAGACGGGGGGCTTAGGCTGGTATCCGATCGCTGTGCGTCGGTGGCACTGGCACGAGGGCAAAAAGCTCCTGTTGCGAGCCGCCCCAGAATCGGGGTGCAGAATTCTAAGGTTCATACAACCTTCAGACCCATTGAACAGGCCCCACCCCGTCCGGTAGGCCCGCTAATCGCTTGCTTTGGGGTCAGCCGAAGGCTCAGCACCACGGGCGTCTTTCGTGATACCAACCTGTTCGGATGCTACCCGCGGTGTCTCGGTATGGCCACACGCGAATCCGATCCAGGCGCAAACGTAGCCACACGCGCGATGAACGCTGAGGTGGTTGCGCTCTCCCGCCTACCTGCCCCCGGCGAGCGCTTCCCTGGGGTCCCCCTCACTCCCCGCACCTTTCGCGCCGGGAACCTCTCCCAAAGCGAGAGGAGCGGTTGGCACGAATATCCGCTAACCTAACCGCATCGACAGCCTCTTCGACGAGTCGTCCCAAACCCTGCGCGAAGCCGCGCCCCTCGCGGCGCGCATGCGCCCGCGTTCGTTCGAGGAGTTCGTCGGCCAGGAGCACCTGACCGCTCCCGGCGCCGCCTTCCGAACCGCCGCCGAGGCCGGCAAGCTCGGCTCCGTCATCTTCTGGGGGCCGCCCGGCGTGGGCAAAACCACCCTCGCCGAAATCGTCGCCCGCTCCGCCAACGCCCGCTTCCACTCCATCAGCGCCGTCTCCGCCGGCGTCGCCGACCTCCGCCGCATCATCTCCGAAGCCCGCAACAGCCTCCGCAACGGCACCCGCAGCGTCCTCTTCATCGACGAGATCCACCGCTTCAACAAGGGGCAGCAGGACGCCATCCTCCCCGTCGTCGAGGACGGCACCGTCACCCTCATCGGCGCCACCACCGAGAACCCCTCTTTCGAGGTCAACTCCGCCCTCCTCTCCCGCAGCCGCGTCTACGTGCTCAATTCCCTCACCGACGAGCAGATCATGCACGTGGTAAGGAGCGCCCTCGAAAACAAGGAAAACGGCCTCGCCGGCCGCTTCACGCTGGAGGAGCACGCCGCCGCCGCCCTCGTCGGCCTTGCCAACGGCGACGCCCGCGCCGCCCTCAACATGCTCGAGCTCTCCTCCTCGGTGGCCGAGGCGGCCGGACAAACCGAGATCGACCTCGAGGTCATCCGCGGCGTGGTGCAGCGCCGCTCCGTGCTCTACGACAAGACCGGGGAGATGCACTACGACATCATCTCCGCCCTCCACAAGTCGATCCGCGGCTCCGACCCGGACGCCTCCCTCTACTGGCTGGCCCGCATGCTTGCGGGCGGCGAGCAGCCCCTCTTCATCGCCCGGCGGCTGGTGCGCGCCGCGATGGAGGACATCGGCCTCGCCAACCCCCAGGCCCTCGCCGTCGCCATCGCCGCCAAGGACGCCTACGAGTTCCTCGGCTCGCCGGAAGGTGAACTGGCGCTGGCCGAATGCGTCCTCTTCCTTGCCGCCGCGCCTAAGAGCAACCGTGTGTACAAGGCGTTCGGCGCGGCTCGCGCCGAGGTGGAGGAGACCCGCAACGATCCGGTGCCGATGCACCTTCGAAACGCACCTACCAGGTTGATGCAAGAGCTAGGATATGGAAAGGGATACGTATACGCGCACGATTTTGAAGGCGCGGTGGTAGCCCAACAGAACCTCCCCGATAGCCTGGCCGGTCGTAAGTTTTACGAACCGTCGGACCGAGGTTACGAAGCCGAGATCGCCAAGCGCCTCGCCGCCTGGTCCGAAGCGATGAATGCGAACCGAGAAGCAGATTAGACAACCGGTAAACTCGACGCCGGCGGCCCAATGAGGACGCAAACTCAACTTATCAAAGCCGTTCAGCGGGCTACGCGCAAGCTGGCCAGCAGCGGCAATTTCGACGTCCTCGTGAAGGACGTGCTTTCCATCTGCGTCGACGCGGTCGGCGCCTCCGGCGGCACCATCTACCTGCACGAGCCCGCGCTCAGCCGCCTCCGATTCGAGCACGTGCTGCCCGAATCCGTCCTCCACCTTCTGCCGACCCTCGACATTCCGGACGATTTCGGCATCGCCGGCGCCGCGTTTCAGGGCCGCCAATCAATTCGCCGCGAGTACCCGGAGAAGCCGGAGAGCGAGTGGAACGAGTTCGAGCGCGCCACCGGCGTGCAGATCCGCTCCTTCCTCGCCACCCCGCTCATGCTCGAGGACGAGGAGCCGATCGGCGTCGTCCAGCTCCTGAACAAGGAGCAGGGGTCCTTCACCGACCAGGACGCGGCAGTTATGGATACCGTCGCGGCGGTTTCGACGATGGCTTACGTCAACTACCGGCTGACTGAGGAGTCCACGCGTGCGTCCACCCTCCTCGGCATGGGCAAGGTCGGGCACGACATCGGCAACCTCGCCGCCTCGCTCTACGCCAACATCGCCTTCTCCGACTTCGCGGTGCAGAACCTGAGAACCGCGCTGGCGACGCCGTCGTCCGGGCAACCCGAGCGGCTGATCGACGAGCTGGAGCCGACCATGGTCGAGCTCAAGAGTTCGGTGGACCGGATCGTGGGCTACTCCCGGCTCATGTCCGACATGTCCGCCGGGCGGGAGCTGCGCCCCAACCGGCAGCTCGCGCCGCTGGCGCGGACGATCCGCACCGCCGCTGCCTACCTGGAGCCCGAGGGGCGCTCGAGCAACGTGCTCATCCTCTACGAGATCGACGAGTCTGCTCCGCCGTTCTGGCACGACGATCTCTACCTCTTCCGAATCGTGCAGAACCTGGCCGGAAACGCGGTCAAGGCGGTGCGCGAGACGATTCCCGACGAATGGGCGGCCGGGCGCGAAGAACAGGGCGAGACGTGCGGCGAGGTCGTCATCCGCTACCGGTTCGAGGGCGAGCGCCACATCCTGGAAGTCAGCGACTCGGGACCCGGCATGTCGGCGGCGACGATCGGGCGGATTCTCAACGGCACCGCGCGCAGCAATTGGGACAAAGCATCCGGCTCCGGGTGGGGAACGCGCATCGTTCTGGAACTCGCGGCGACCCACGGCGGTTCAGTTGATATAGACAGCAGCGTCGGACGCGGCTCGACTTTCCGGGTGACCTTCCCGCACGTCGAACCGGCCGAAGCGGCGGAAACCGCTGTCTAGGCTGTATGCCAAACTGAGAGTCCCGCATCGCTATGCCAAAAAGAACGCCCAAGCGGGCTCCACGGTGGCTCCGGGCCGTTTCTTGGATGTTTTACATGGCGCTCTGCCTGTTCGCCCTCCTCCTCGGCACCGCCGCCGGCTACATCGGCCACAACCACACCGTATCGATCGCGCAACTGGTCTTCCCCAAGGAGCCGAAGAAGCTCTTTCACACCAACCAGTTCACGGTGCTCATGCTCGGGTGCGACGAGGACCGGACGCCGGGCGGCAAGATCATCGAGAACAACAAGGCTCGCAGCGACATGATGCTGATCGCCCAGATCGACTTCGACAAGAATCTGATTACCGGGCTGAGCATCCCTCGCGACACCGCCGTCAGCCTCGACGGCGGCCCCGAGCATAAGATCAACGCCTACCACGCCTACGGCGGCGCCGAGATGTCCAAGCGTGCAGTCGAAGCCCTGCTTCCGGGGGTCGGGATCGACCGGGTCGTTACGATCAACTTCGAGGGCTTCGACGACATGGTGAACGCCTTGGGCGGCGTACCCGTGGATGTCGAGAAGAACATGGATTACGACGACGACGCCGGCCACTTGCACATCCACCTCAAGAAGGGGCGGCACCTCCTCAACGGCCAGCAGGCCGAGGGGTACGTTCGCTTCCGCCACTCGGATAGCGACTACGCGCGCGCCGACCGACAACACAACTTCATGCTCGCCTTCAAGGCCGCCGCCCAACAGAAGCCGGTCGCCTTCCCCTATTTGATGGATGGCCTCACCAAAATGCTGAAGGACGGCATGTCCTCGGACGAGGTCGTCAGCCTGGGCACCTTCGTTCGCGAGCTGCCCAAGGACCGCCTGAAGTTCGGCTCCCTCCCGGTGCACGACCGGCCGCATTCGCGCTCGTTCATGGTGGACGTGAACGAGGACGAGCTCCCCAAAGTGCTCAAGGAGTACAACCTGCTCGAGAACAACAACCCGGCGGTCAATCGTTGATCTCCGGCTTGACGATGGTGACCGCCGAACCTGAAGAGGAGCATCTCGGCGCCCTTTCCGATCAGTTCGAAGAGGCCGCCCCCAGCAACCAGTATCTGACCAAAAAGGATTTTCGAAGGATCCTGTTGGGCCTCGCGATCTTCGTCCTCATCTGTGCTCCGCTCTACATGAAGCTGAACGCGGACCGGATGCGCTACATCTGCGGGCAGAACTTCCACGCGATGAGCTTGGCCCTCACCACTTACACGACGGACAACAACGACTGCCTCCCGCCCACCTACGTTCCCGAAGACAACACCCGGCTTCCCCGCCTCGACGACGCCGACCGGCCCACGACATGGGCCTCCATCCTCTCCACCCTCGGCGGCTTCGACGTGCGAAAGTACAGCTTCTCGTGTCCAGCCGCGGATCACAGCGAGACGATGATCGCCGGCGGACCCGGCGGCGCCGACCTCAAGATGGCGTACGGGATGTACACGGGGCTGAACGTGGCCCCGATGAGCCACTTGACCGACAGCTCGCGCACGGTGCTTATCACGGAGACGGCGAACGACGGCGCCCTCAAGACGTATGATCCCCACCCCATGAGCCGGGACGGGAAGCCAATCCGCGACGGGTTTTTGATCGGGTGGGCTACCGGCGACTTCGACCCTCCCGCCGACAACAAGGCGCCGCCTCCCTCGGTGACGCGCGTGGCGATAAGAGATTCGCCGAACGGCCTCACCGGCTCGCTCTTCAAGGATGGAGCGGTGCCCCAGGGCCGGCACGAGGACAGCCTCTACGTGATCTTCGCGGACGGGCACTACCAGCTCGTGAAGGCCGGCCGGCTCATGAATATGTCCTACTGGGATATTCCGCCGAAGTAGCGCGAACCATATGGAGAGCGGCCTTCCAGGCCGCTTCCGGAAAGGTCTTCTCGCTCCCTCGGGCCTACGGAGTCCAGTCCAGCTCCGCGAGGGACCCCAGCATCGCCAGGTTCATCCGGTTAGGGGAGGCTCGTAGCTTCTTCGGGCCTATTCGTCGCCGCGAGCCTAAGAGTTCGCACCAGGGACCCCGTTGTTTGAAGCCCGAAGGGCAAGGTTAGGGGTCCCCCGCGAACTCTTGCGAGCGAAAAAGCGACGTGTCAGACCGAAGAAGCTACGGACAAAGAACGGCGCACGATCAGCGAAGAGTCAGACCGACGGAGCGAGGAAGACCGGACCGGACGACGCCAAGATGACCGCGCTCCATATGCGAGCTAGGCCGCGACGGCCCGGCTATGCTCGCCGATAACCTCGGCGGTGATCGATTCGAGCAAACGCAGGCTCAGACGCCATACCGCGTCGGCTTGGGCGGCGGCCGCCGGAAAATCGCATAGCTTCAGGTCGTCGGTGCCCAGTAGCGCCACCACCCGCAGGGCCCTGGCCGCCAGGGAGCGCCAGCGCAAGCTGAATTCGTTCGGGATGCACTCCTCGTAACCCTCCGCGCTGGTTCCCGGATCGGCGAACGCGGTGGCGAGGCGCGCAATCCGGCGCGGCAGGGCCGCGCCTTCGCCGCCGTGCGCCGCATTCAACGCCGTGACGGCGGCCTCCAGTTCGGCGAGAACCTCCGGGACCGGCCTCGGGCGGGGCATGGACCAGGCGGCAAACCGTTGGGCGGCGTACTCCAGCTCCCTGGGCGTGCTCTTTGGCGAGAGCACCCAGATGTCGCTCGTGTCGGGGCTATCCGACACCACGCCGTACGCGGCCGTGGCCGGCTCGACGAGGGAAATCGGAAGGTGGAGGCGGAGCGATTCGATGCCCTCTGCTTTGATGCGGCGGTACCACATCTTCGTGCCGAGCACGAATGCGGCGCCGGGGGCGGCAAATTGGTGGGCGTTGGGCCGGATGAACTCTAGCCGCTCGACGCCGCGGAAGACCGGCTTGAGGGTCACCTCGGCAAGGTGGCTCTCATCGGCCGAAAAAAGGTGCTCGTTGCCGAACCAGCAGATAGTGGCCGCGCGGGCGACCTCGAGGCGCATACAACCAGTTTCGGTTCAGCCTGGTACTAAGCTCAGGTTTTCGCCTTCAACTTGTCGGCGATTCCTGTCAGTTGGGCCAATGCCGCCGCCGATTCGACCGCAACCGAGGTTTCACGTATTAGCTGCCAACGCTCCCGGTGCCCGGTGTGGTCGTCCGCATCGACGATGGTGACCTCGCCCAAACTTTCGAGCTCGAGCATCTTCTGGTTGGTGAAGGTCTCGAAATTGCAGCCGTAGTCGGCGTAATCCCCGCCGGGCACGGCATCGAAGGCCTTCACCCAAAGGTTGCCATGGTTGGCGTAGGCCGCCCAGCCTTGCGGGCAGAACATGCCGATCTTCTGGGGTCCGCGGGCTGGATCCTGTCGAAGCCGGCCGATCGCCTGAGACCAGGTCCAGCGCGGGTCGCTCAGGTCCGAGTAGCCCCAAAGCGCGAGCGGTCGGTCCGGAAGCACCTCCTCCGTGTGGGCCTTGAACGCCGGCATGGGAAACACCGCTTCCCCACCGGGGGCGAGCTGCGTGAGCGCCCAGGTCGTGAGCTCGAGCGGGTGGGCGCCGTGATTGTAGAGCCGGTGCTCGAGCTCGAACGATCCTCCGCCGAGCGGCGTGATCCGGATCTCCTTCTGAACGTGCCAGCGGTCCGCCTTACTCGTGAACACGGCCGTCTTTCCTTCGGTGATGTGATCGACGGGATCGTTATCCGGCTGAAGCGTGATCGCGTCGATCTCGGGCGCCACCCAGAGGCGGTGGCCGCCATAGCTCCGGTACGGGCCGCCGCCCTTGTGCCCCATATCCTCCGGATGCTCGCAAAACTCATTTGGACCGCCCACGAGGCCGCACCGGATGACGCGGGGACCGACTTCGAGGGTGACGATCAGCTCAACGTCGCCCGACGTCAGCCGGGCGCAGCGGTCCCAGCCGCCATAGGGAACGATTTCCATCAGGCTGGTTTTACCTGCCGGTCTAGAACCGGTACTGGTAGCCGAACTGCCCGGTGAGGCCGTGCACCGGCTGTCCGGTCGGCACGTTAAACCCGTAGCTGAGGCTTCCGAGCATAAAGTTGAAGGACTGGTTCGGCCCCGCCTTCTGGTCGAACTTGACGCTCCAGCGCTGAATGGTCTGGCGCGGCACGTTGCCGTCCAGAGTTTGCCAGCCGTACGAGAAAGTCAGCGGGCTGGCTGAATTGAACAGCGAGAGATTCAGGGCGGTGGTCTGGCCGAACGCCTTGGTGGCGGTGTCCTTGAGCTCCTCCCATGAGCCGCCGAAGCTCAGATCCTTCGTGCTCTTGAAGTCCGCCTTGTACCGGTTGACCTGCGTGCCCTGGGTGACAGAGCCCAGGATCACGTTGGTATTCGCGACCTCGGGGTTGGTGAGAAGCTGGTTCGAGAGCGTCAGCCGGTCGTTGACGTGCATCTTGAGGTCGAAGTTGCGGATCATCACGTTCTTGCCGGCGGTCAGCGTGCGGACCTTGTAAAGCGCGGTGCCGGTGAGGAATCGCTTCTCGCTCGGGTCCGTGGCGAAGCTGTACGCGCGGTCGGCCGAGTGCTCGTTCTGGGCGTCGATCTGGGCATGGTAATCGAACCCGAAGGCGGCCTGGCCGAGCTTGCCGCTGAAGCCCATCTCCTGGTTCTGCCGAATCCACGTGAAGTTGTCGGTCGCGGTGTCGGTGTTGACCTGGAACTTCATCTCCTTGAACGCGCCGAAGGCGAGCGGCTTGATCGTGTTGATGCGGATGTTGCTGAACGACTGGGTCCGCGTCGACTCGAGGCCGGTTGTGGCGTTGGGGGTCTGCCACTGGTTCGCGGCGTAGCCGCCGCCGAGCATCAGGTCGCCCCAGGCGCCC